>JAJYCW010000005.1 GCA_021777995.1 bacterium | reverse complement strand
GGTCACACTTAAGCAAGGTGTAGCACCCGGACAAACTGTAGATGCTACAGTAAACCTGCCCGTGATGAAAGGCGATGGTACACCACTCACCGTGTGGAAGGATGCCGACCCCTGGAAGTACACGGCTCACTGGGACGTTGTGGATCCTGATGGTCATGGTGCATCTACTGGCTATGAACCTTTGACGGTCATTACTGACGACTTTGGTCCTCGCTTTACCGTAAACAGAACGCCTGCAGAACTTCCTGGCGGAAAACGTCTTCCGGTGCTGCTCTCTCTTCGCAACGATGGCCCGCAAACATGGCTGAAAGGAGCAGTAAGCGTTGGATACCATTGGTACTATCTGGATGGTACCGAATACGCGTTCAACGACGAGATAACCCCTATTGCGAGTAATGTAGCCCCTGGTAGCAGCATTAACGGCATGCTTACGTGGCTCAACACGCCACAAAACAACGGCTACTACTGGCTGGTCTGGGATCTGAAGGTGGGTGACCGATGGTCGACAGCAACACGTGCACTTAGGCCGAATGAACAGACTGTTCAGTTAGTAAGAATTGTTCAGGGCCAGCTTCATTTTGTGGATCTGGCAGACGCTGCTGCACCTGTTATCAAGCGTAAGGGGAAGAAAGGGACATCCCCAAGAGGGTTTGATGGGAATGGAGACGACTTTCCGGATAGTGAACTACCGCCCTATGCTCTCGCAAACATTGTCCCCGACGGAATATGGTTGCCCGGCGCTGTGAAGGGGCCATCGTCGGCAAGGAGTATCTCCTTTAAGTGGCCGTCTACTGCAGCGGGTACCTCAGGGTTCATCACTTGCAGTGGCCAGGAGTTACGCATTGGAGATAAGCCACAGTCTTGCAGCACCGTACATGTACTTTTAGCCGCAACCGGTGGAGAGGTTGACACACAGATAAAGTTAATATTCAAAGAGCCGGTTGGTACAGCAGAGGATCTATTTGCGCTAACTGCTTATCCCTGGTTGCAACCGGAAGAGAATATAGAGCATGTGGCCTATCTATGCAGGTACCATTTGACCCCGGCAGGACCACACTCGGGAACATGTGCACTGTATGATGCAGTCATACAGTTGCCAACGCAGAAAAGCCTGGTTGCAATTAGGCTGCCAAACGAACCATCTGTCAAGGTCGCAGCGATTACATTGGTTCGGTGACGGGCCAAAGGGTTAACCGGGTACAAATCTATATAGGAGCAAACTCATGAAAAATAAAAGTTGGCTGCAGCTAGCCACCGTCGTCAGTGCTGCAGTAGCAACCATGGGAGTAGCGAACGCCCAGACACCCGCGATTGGTGCGTTAAAACTGTCATTAAACCCTACCCATAAGGAAGTTCGTGCGCTAGTGGGCGGGGCAAATCCGATACCGATACATATTCGCCTTGGAGCGGAGGTGTCGCCTGACTTCAATTTCGATGGTGGCATTGATTTTACACTGCCGGCGTTTCACATCCTGCCCTCTTTTAGTAGCAGGATTGATGTGGATGCCATTATTGATGGCGGTCCACACGGTAACAATACCTTGATCCCCATTACGTTTGATCAGCTGTTTACTCCCCCGGGTACTGGCATTACCGGCCTCTACATTGGTGGTGGTATTGGTGCGTATATTGCGGGAGATACAAGGTTTGGCGGTAAGTTCTTCGTTGGAGCAGACCTTACACGTCGGCTTGGAATAGAAGGCGACGTACACTTTCCGGGCTACGGTGATCCCCTGCTCACGGTGCAGGTGCGTATGCACCTAGGGTAACCCATTCTGCCCAATGAAGCGTGCATAAGAAATAGGGAGCGTAAACGCTGTTGTTTACGCTCCCTCAGTATTACTAAGCTTGATATGACTAGTTAAGAAGCAACGTGAGACACTTTGACGCGCCACCAGATTTGAGGAATTCGGACATTTCCACGCTAACCGGTTTATAACCTAACTTTCTAAGATTAGCCTCAAGGTGCGGACATCCGTTTGGAAGCACCACCGTTTCTCCAATAACCACAGCATTACAAGCGAATCGTAGCGCTTCGTCCAATTCAACCTCTATAGTTTCATAATGGTGTCGTATCACAGTCTGGGCATAGGCATCAAAGGCGCCAGGGTAGAAAGCAACACGATTGTCTCCAAGGGGAAGGAGACAGGTATCCAGGTGATACCACCTATCGTCAACAAGCTCTAATGACAATACAGTGGTAGAGAACATCTCAGCCATCCATCGATGTGAGCAGATATCGCTACGTTTTAGGTAGCCTGCCAAAAGATTTGCACCGGCAAATAGTGCGTCACCCTCCCCCTCAAACCGGCACCCCGTCGGCGGCATATAGACTGTGTAACCATTCTGGCTGAACCATTCGGCAAAATGTGGTTCCTCAAGCGCCCGTTGGGGGTGCCGAAAACTTGCAAGCAGTGCAATTTCGCCCCTAACTAGCCCGGCATTTGCGGTAAATACCATATCCGGGCACCCTTCTACCTGCCCAATGAGCGAAACCTCGGCACCTGCCTCTGTGGTTAACACCTCGTAAAGTTTGCTCCATTGCTCGGCAGCCAATTCCGTATCTGGTCGGTTCTCCAGGCGCATCCAGGGGTTGATCTCGTATTCCAAACTGTAATGCGCGGGAGCACACATCATTACACGAGTAGTCTGGTTTCCAGTACATACTTCGGTCATACTTCTACACCAGGCAGCCTGCCTGCCAACTCCTTTAAGAAGAATTCGCAATCCGTAACGATACCGAATGCCTGATGCGTGCCCCTGTCCATCAGCTTAATGACAGAGTCCGCATCGCTGTCAACACAAAGTGTTCGTACACTGGCGGGAAGAAGGTTACCCGTGGCAACAGAATGTAACGTCGTGGCTACCATAAGCGCGACTGCTACTCCCTTTACCTGGCTTCGCATGGCATCCTGAGCCTTTATGGTGTCGGTTATTACGTCGGGTAGAGGACCATCATCGCGTATACTCCCGGCCAATACGAAATCCGTACCCGTAGTTATACAGGCATGCATAATTCCGCTGGTAAGGGTTCCATTTTCCACAGCAGCCCTAATCGACCCACATCCACGAATTCGATTGATTGCCCTCAGATGGTTTTCATGACCGTGCGCCATGCTATTACCAGTGGCGATCTCGACCCCAAGCGACGTACCAAAAAGGGCGCGCTCAATATCGTGCGTGGCGAGAGCATTCCCCGCAAACAACACGTCGATCCACCCTGCCTTGATAATGGCTTCTAGAAAGCGTCCTGCCCCCGTATGCAGAATGGCCGGTCCACCTACAAACAGAATACGCCCTCCCTGGCCACGTGCATCCAGCATGGCCTGAACAATCGCGGCCACAACAAGTGCCTTTGGCCTCTCCGTACTTACCTCACTGCCCATAAAACCAAAGGCATCGTCGGGGTCGCGACGCTCAACAGGGGTTACGTGAACGCCTTGATCTCCCACAACCACTCTGTCGCCTTTCACCACGCGATGCATTGGTAGGCACTCTACAATACCCTCTGACTTTACGACAATCGCACAATCCATTTCAATAGGATCTACCGGCGTCCATGTAGAATCCAAACGAATGCGTGTGGGTAAGTTCGTAGTAGAATAGAAGCCCTCAGGAAGAACACCATCCTTGGGAGCAGCAACAAGATTCACTTCCCCTGTCGATCGTTGAACACCATGCTGCTGTGTCATATGCAGTATTCTATCGAGTGTAGCTGCATCCGGAGCACTCACTTCAATATCCGCATGGCTGGGATCGGAGCGTGTCGCTCCCATAGCGAACCGCTGAATATGGTATTCGCCACCCTCTCGCAGAATAATATCCATTACCTTTGAGAGAGTTAGAGAGTCGATGATATGGCCCTCAAGCCGCACCACTTCGGATGGCATGTTTGTTTAACTCCTTGTAAGCCGAACGAAAATTTGAAACCCCGCGGGCTACGTTGTAGCGAAATCCCCGCGGGAGAAGATTTTGCAGAATCTGAGTATCTCGTACGTAGCACTGAACGGGTCACGGATGGGGCCCGCAGCACGCTCTCCCAGGCGAGAAGGACTACCCGGCCAATGGTGGCCCATATTCATTACGGTTATCTGCTCAAGTGTACGGTCGGAGCAGTCGCCATGAAAGATTTCTCGCTGTACGCCGTTGTCAATCACGCTGCTAACAGGCTCCTGTGCGATATCCATAGCCGCCAGCCACAAACTGCGAACATCACGAACAGGTTTGGATATATGGCTACCACCCCAAGGTGGTTCAATGGTGCCACCATCTATGGGACAAAATGGATCGCTATCGCCCAGCACCCAGATGACCGGCAAGGGAGGTGTACCGGGTTTTGGCGGCGGACAGTGTGTGGAGCATACAATTCCCGCGGCCGCAAGCAGGGCTGCGTCCTCCACTGCGAGCTTCCAGACTAACTGACCTCCGTTTGAGAACCCACATGCATAAATGCGTGCACTGTCTATGGCTTTCGAAAGGTGGATCGTCAGGGCATTAATTAATGATTTTACAAACTGTATCTCATCCACAGGCTCACCCTGGTGAAGCGGACGCGTACGCCATAAGCGCGGATTCCTCCGAAATGAAACAGGTCGCTCTGGCCACACCGCCAATGCATCCGGTGCAGCGACTATAACTTGCTCTTGCTCAGCAAGATCCACCAATTCGTAGTCATCTACTACCATTTCTCCACAAGCACCCATACCGTGAAATACGAGAAGCAAAGGAAGCGCACATTGCTCCCGGATTACACTTGGTCGTACCAACGCCGTAGTGCGGTTGCGGCCGGCAAATTCGAATTGAATAATCTCGTGGACGCAACTCAAGGCCTAATTGCCACATAAAACAGACGATCACTTGTGCGGCTAGGCGGTCTTAGTGTATACGCCTGGTATACATCGACAGACATAAACCCTGCTTTATCTAGCATTTCTAGTATCTCGTCTTTGCGGTATGCAAATTGACGATGAACCTCCGTGAAACTACAAGGTGAACCACCTAACGGCTTGTGTTCGAATTGCATGTTTACGGTACAGATGCGCGTGGAGCGATCGTACTGGCTTTGCCACCTGTACTGCAGCGCCGCGGGAGTCCCTCGGTTGTCCTGTGTAAAGAATCCGTTCACGAGCGCATATTCCGTATTCAAATCAAAAATAAAGAGGCCATTACGCGTGAGATGAGCTGCCACCTTGTGAAAGGCCATTTGCAACCGCTCAGGCTGCAGAATGTAATTTAGACTGTCAAACATGCTTATACAAAGATCAAACGGGGGACCGGGAATATCTAATTCGGCAGCGTCCTGCACACGGTAATCCAGATTAAGACCACGTTGCGCCGCCTTTTTCCTGGCCTCAGCAATCATTGCCTGAGCTATGTCTACGCCTACGATTGATGAAAAGCCGTGCTCGGCAAGCAGTTCGGTAACATTACCCGTACCGCATGCGAGATCTAGTACACGGCGGGGAGATGCCTTATGAAGTCGAATAATCTGCTGCAGGTAATCGATCCACCGGTCATAAGGAACACCGGTCATTAACTCATCGTAAAGCGGGGCTACGACATCGAACTGTGAGGCTCCGTTCGCAGAGGTTAGTTGTTCATCTGATTGCGCGTTATCGTCCATCAAATTTTAAGGCATCTTCACCGATTGGCCGGTGCCGGTTACCGCCAGAGTCTTCAAACTGAGGAAAAATCCTGGACGATAGTGCTTGGTAAGAAAGAGATAGCGGATTGCCTCGGCAGGTTGAGGAGGAAGGTCCATTCCAAAGTCTGTGCGGTCCAACTTTGCAGCCTTCGCCAGAAACTGTGTAGAGGCACCGCCAAGCTGTGCTGCGGTGCAGTATGCCGACATGCTGTAAAAGAGATCTGGCATGGCGGGAAAGCTTAGAGAAGTTGCATTCAGCAGAGCCTTGCCCTGTTCTAAGTTATGTTGATCAACGGCTAAAAGCCCTTCCAGAAGTCGAGGTGAAAGGGCACCAGGGTCAAGGGAGCGACAGAAAGTGGCGATGCCCTGTGCAATTGCCGGCTGTTGCTGACCAGCCAGAAGTGCTAACTGCGAAGCATAAACGAGGTAAGGTCCTGGTTGCAGCGGATCCCCAACGATCGCCCTGGTAAGAGATTGTTCACGGATAATGCTCAACGTCGCCCCCATTGCGAGTGCGAAGTTGGTGTCACCGGCATCCGGTATCGCTGCAACAGCAGCACTTGCCATATCGTTTGCCTCTTGCGAATGCCCCTCCTGCAGCGCCGCATACGAGGCGATTACCATGCTTGCCGGTACACCTTTGGCAGCATCGGCTGCGACCATTGCACCCGCCTGGCTAACGAGGTGTTGTCGTAACAGGCAAAGTCCGTAGACCGCACGTAGTGCGCTGCTGTCCTGCTTGTGGTTGCGCTCGTTATCCATCAAAGTACGAGCAGGAACATACTGATGATTCAGAACCTCTGCAAGGGCAATCTTAACTGCAAGATCAAGTGGCGGCAGGTCTGAAGAGGACACATTCCTATAGGCTTGCACTGCCTGTGCGGGCCTGCCGCTGTTAAGGTATTCATCGCCGATCGCAACCGTGTTTGGCTGGTCAGCACTGATGCGCAAATTAGCGGCCTGCTGAAGCATCTGTGTCGCAGATTTTACAAGCTGAACCACGTCACGGACATTCGCGGGATCCAGTGCCACATGCATCTTGTACGTTGACAGCGCCTCCAGCGCATCCGCACTTTTATCCAGTCCGGGATTACCCTGCAGACGAGCGACCGCCTGAGTATAGTTGTGGCTGCGGGCATCCAGGCTGGCAAGTACCATAAGCGCTTGCAGTTCTCCGCTATCGGCCTTAACGGCACGGCGCGCCCAGCGGCGCGCTCCATCCAGATCACCCTGTTGCAGCGCCTCACTAGCCTTGCGCGCTAGAACGGCGCCGCCAAGTGAAAGGTCATTGTCAACTATGAGTGAAATCGAAGCAGATGCGGTATTTCCACTGTCGTCGGTGGCAACGGCCTTTATAACATGTGAGCCCTCAGTGGTCTTAATTGTGTCCCAGCCAAACTGGTAGGGTACACCTGGCACAGTGGCTTCAAGTTTGTCATCCACGTAGAACTGAACCTGATCGACATCCGTTGACCCCGTGACCTGAACTACTATGTTAGCCACATCTGCAACGTGAGAGCCGCTCTTCAGATCAAACGACAACTTCATGGCGGCGAAACTCGCAGCAGGTACACCAAGAAGAATCGCCGAAAGCGCCGCGAATACCAGGGCTGAACGAAGAGTACGGATGGAAGTCACCATAGCGATCTGTTTACCTCGTGGAGGTCGACGCAGTTTTTTGCGCCGCCGGATAAGTAATGTGCCAGGAAAGGGGCAAGAGTTGTGCGGGCCCGCCGCCCGCAATATACGATACATCAGCCGCCACCTGATCCGGTCGATTGGATGCACATGTCAGCTTAAAAACTGATGCAGCAGATTGACCGGGTCGAAGAACCCCAAAATAGTCCGCATCTCCCGGCGTTGGCTTGACGCCATCTGGCAGCGAGGAAGTGTGGACCGCCAGCTTTACGCCGTAGACGGACCTAGAACCTGTGTTCTCAAGGGCAATGTTGACGCTAACGCCATTGTGGTCAACCGTAGTGGTGATCTGCGGTACCAGCCCAAGGAGGACGGCACCCACACGCGCTACATTGTCCATATAGGCGGTCATTGTGTGTCGAACCGAGCGAGCAGCAACGCGAGCGTGTGGATGATGGGCAGTCATATTTAACTCAAGCGACTCCGCTTGAGCGCCGGCGAGCAGCACGCTGTGCATGGCGCGCAGCCTACCCTCATGGCTATGGCCGTATGCAAGTCGAAGTAGATCCTCATGGTCATGCAGCAATGCACGCCTCATTGGACGAGCAATCGCGGGATGGTGTATCGCCAATTGGTGAAGCGCGGCGAGTAACTCTCTAAAGGACTGAATGGCGCGACCTGCCCTGTTTACAAACCTGTAGACCGAAATCTGCCCGGGCTGCAGGTCTACCCATTTAGTGACTTTACCAGTACGGCGCAGCACGGTGCCTTGTAGCCGTTGCACCTGCGGTGACTGCGAACCAGCTGGCGTACTGGCATTCGGAACAAAACTTAACTGGTCGATGGTGTAGGTTCCAGCAGGCAAAACGGTTTGCAGCTTGAGCTTTACGGGGTGGCTCGAAATATTGCTTACAACCGCCGATACCACCGTCCGACTATGGAATGCACGGGGCTGGAGGGTTCCAGCAGGCGAGGATTTGCAAATACATTCTGAAGTCTGATCACCATAGGCTGCCCAAGCAGTGGTTAAATCATCCAGTGCAGGCGCAATCGAATTCGAGGCGCCAGTTGAAGACACTGTGTTCTGCGTGGAGTCTACCCAAACCTGAGCACTCAAGGCCGGCTCGGGTTGGGTAAGTGGTGAAACCACCGGCGCAGGGGTCTGCTCTGCTGGAGAGGCAGTCTGTCTCCAGAATGCCGCGCCAACGACTAATAGTAAAGTAGATAGCACAAGCCTGGCTCTGCGCCACATCAGGCGGAACCTGCTTCAGGGGCGCTAGAGATGACTTCGCGCACACGCCGCTCAAATTCCTCGCGATCCAGCATTATCCGTCTCCCACAGCCATCACACACCAGACCAATATCGGCACCGGTACGCGTCACCGTCCAAACGTCGCTGCCACAAGGATGCTTTTTGCGCAATCGTACACGCATTTCAACCCAAACCGTCAGCGGGCCAGGCATCGCCGTCCATCCCAATAGCATGTTAACAGATGACGTATTATAGCATAGATAGCAAAACAGGGCAATTTAGACCGTTTTCGGCAAAATCTTTAGGGTGGGTGCGTCGTTGCGACAGTCACCACTTCTCCGCAATTTATGGCGGACGCTAGTCATTCCAAAGAAACCTGCCGGCATGGCAACAAATGCTGTCTGCCCGGTAAGCACTTTGTGGACACCGCAAAGTTACGGTGTTATAATGGAAGTGTGCTTGCATACCCGTACCAGCACCACGCAGCAAAGGACGAGTTTTTAAAATGAGACGTATCATCCCCGGCCTGTTATACTGCGTATGCATCGCGATTACTATGGTAGGTATGACTGGGTGTAGAACGCGAAGCTTTCTTTCTACCAAACAGGAGGTTGCACTTGGCCAGCAGGGGGAGCTTCAGGTTGAGCAGCAATATCGGGTAGAAACCGCCACTGCCGACGCCGACCGAGTTCGCCGAATTGGTATGAGCCTGCTTGCGCACATGCACCGACGGGATATTCCCTACAGCTTTCACGTGATCAACTCAAACGACATAAATGCCTTTTCGCTCCCAGGTGGTCCGGTGTACGTCTGCCGCGGGCTTCTGGATATGATCGGTAATGACGATAGCGCGCTCGCATGTGTTATTGGACACGAATTGGGGCATATTAACGCGCGACATGTTGCCCGTAACATCTCCTCAGACATCTTAAACAATGCTCTTATCACCATCTTTCTGCCAAACCCATCACTGCAAAATGGTGCGGGCCTGCTTGACCAGATTTTAAGTCTCAAATACAGCAGGGATGAAGAGTACGAGGCTGATTGGCGTGGTCTTTCCTATGCCGAACGGGCTGGTTACGACCCCGAAGGCATGGTCAGGTTTTTCACCCAACTTGAACGACTTTCGCGCAGGCAGGGCGGTGGCGGCCCGGAGTGGCTACGAGACCACCCGCTCACGCGTGCACGCATTGCGCGAGCAGAATGGATAATTGAACACCGCGATTACCGGTACGGCAGGTAGTTTAAATCTCGGAGACTCTGCTTCGAGTAACTTGTTTTTGCAATGCATGCTGCTCGGTTTGCGGCAGTTTACCGCGCCCACAGTAAAATGATGGCCTATATAAATCGTTGCAGGTTTTGTTCCTCCTGCCGGCCCGGACTGTGAGGCGGAAAGCGTTGACCCAGCAGATTATAATTGAGGGTCATCGATTAACCTAAGGATCAATTGTGCGCTAACGGTGCAATGCACGCACTTAATTACCTGTCTCGCAACCTTCATAGTTAATTCTTAACGAGAGTGACATCATTGAAGAGACATCATCGGGACGCACCGGCGTTTGAAGACACCATCTGTCTTAGCTACGAATGTCGAGCGAATCGGTAAGCGTGTTGCAGATTGTTCGTAAGATACTTTTTGAACGAGCGACTCGCCGCGGCGTGATGGGTAATTCACTGCGATCAGACACAACGTTGCCCTATCGATCTCTTCGTTCCGATTGCCGCGATAATGCTAATCAAACTGCGATTCGGGGACACCTGCACAATTTTCACGCCGGTAGTCGTATCCAAGTTACGGATATAATACTGATTGACACACTTTATCACAAGTGGTACAATCTCGGTTAACGCCTCATTCAGAGTGCAGGAGCGGGTGCATTTATGCCTGATCCGTGGATTCGAAATCTCATTTCGCGCTATGTGCGTGCAACGTTCCTGCTGATATCGGCAATGGAGCCGCAGTAGAAGGCGGTTGCACAAGGGATCTCTTAAATTATGTATGAACTTCTCTCTCGCATTCAAAGCCCGGCAGACCTTAAATCTCTTACCCGTGAACAGATAAGTCAGGTGTCCGACGAACTGCGGCAGGCAATCGTAGACAACCTCTCTAAAACGGGCGGACACTTTGCGTCGGACCTTGGTGCGGCAGACCTGATTCTAGCGCTGCATACGGTGTACAACGTTCCAACAGACAAGATTATCTGGGATACAGGTCATCAGTGTTATGCTCACAAGATGCTTACCGGACGTCTCAACCGTTTCAGTACGTTGCGTCAGTATGGGGGGATAAGCGGATTCCTTCGGCGTGAGGAGAGCGAATACGACCTTTTTGGAGCAGGACATGCAGGCACCTCCATCTCAGCTGCCTACGGGTTCGCTGTCGCCAGGGATATGGCAGGCCGCACCGACCAGGAACATGTACTGGCGGTAATTGGAGACGCCTCAATGACAGCTGGCCTCGCATTGGAAGGTCTACACAATGCAGGGCACAGCAACCGAAACTTCGTGGTTGTACTCAACGACAACGATATGTCTATTGCGGAGAGCGTTGGTGCGCTTTCCACCTACCTTGCAAAGTTGCGAGTATCTCCCATCTACCAATCAGTTGAGGCTCAAACCAAGGACCTCCTGAAGCGGGTGCCTGGAAAGCCAGGTCAACTGGTCTCGCGTGCTGCAAGCTCAGTACTCAAGCATAACCTCACCCACCTTGTTTCGACTCAGAATTCTGGAATACTTTTTGAGCAATTGGGCTACCAATACATCGGCCCGGTTGATGGACACGATATAAACCTGTTGATCGACCTCTTCTCCGCTATAAAACATATCTCAGGTCCGGTTTTCGTCCACCTGCTCACGGTCAAGGGAAAAGGATACGAAAAGGCAGAGGAAGATGCCCGCAAGTGGCATGCAGTAACACCTCCTATGTTTGCCGATACTACTGCTTCTAAATCAAGTGGTCAAACCTACACCAGCGTATTTAGCAAAACGCTGATAGACCTGGCATCCACCGACAACTCCATTGCAGCCATTACTGCAGCGATGCCCGATGGCACAGGTCTGACGTCGTTCAGCAAAGTATATCCCGATCGCTATTTTGATACTGCTATAGCGGAACAGCATGCAGTATGCTTTGCCGCAGGACTTGCTGCAGAAGGGATGAAGCCGGTGACGGCCATCTACAGCACCTTCCTGCAGCGTGCTTACGATATTGTTTTGCACGATGTAGCACTCCAAAACCTCCCGGTCATCTTCTGTCTGGACAGAAGCGGACTGGTAGGTGATGACGGCCCTACCCACCATGGCGTGTTTGACATTGCGTACCTGCGCCACATTCCCAATATAGACATGCTGGCGCCCAAGGATGGACAGGAACTGGAGGCAATGATGCGCTACTCGTTACAGGAGCACGTCACCGGGCCCAATGCCGGTCCAATCGTAATCCGGTACCCTCGAGGGAACGTACCCGCAGTCAACTGGCCAGTGAATCCCACGCCAATTGAATTTGGTAAGGCTGAGACACTTACCGACGGCAATGATGTTGCAATTCTTGCCTACGGCAGCATGGTAGCACCAGCCTATGAAGCAACCCGCACCCTACAGTCGGAAGGCATTGACGTAAATCTCATCAACTTACGATGGGCCAAACCGTTGGATCGCGATACGATACTGGCAGCGGCGCGCAGAACAGGCCGGCTGATCGTTATAGAAGAGGGTGTTATTCACGGTGGGGTTGGTTCAGCCATCCTGGAACTACTTGCTCAAGCGGGAGTTTCTGATGTAAAGGTTAAACTTTTCGGTGTGCCGGATCACTTTGTAGAACATGGTGCCATTCCTATACTTCACAACCTTTGCATGCTAACTCCCGTTGAATTCGCCGCCGCGGCCCGAGATCTCCTGGGAAGATCACAGCCGGATATTGAACCTTTAGCCGTAGTACAGCAGCAACACGAATCTCTGACCGCTTAATCATTCTGGCTGGGAGAATCTACAATGTATGTAGGCATTTTGACCGGCCCATTCACGGATGGGCCCCTGGAAGTTGTTTCGGCTTTTGCCGCTGAGTATGGCTTTCAGGGCCTGGAGGTGGTTACTGGGCCTGGAAGCCGTCACCTGGATACTCGCACGTTCGACGCTAGTCGCGCAGACGAGGTGAAAGCACTTTTAGAGTTGCGGAACTTGCAGATCTCCGGTCTAGCTGCTTACACAGATGTAACACACGCCGACCCCGAGCGACGCAAGGCAAACATAGCGACTGTAAGCAGCGCAATTGACATTGCTCATGCCCTGGGTGTGGATGTTGTCTGTACAATGGCGGGATTGCCTCCCGCAGGAAAAGACCGGCACAAAGCAATTGAAGAAGATTGTGCCGAGGTATTTCCGCCGCTTATTGAGAAAGCCGGTGCTCTGGGCATTAAGCTAGCACTTGAGAACTGGACTGCCACTAATATTCAGAACCTGGCCCACTGGGAACAGATCTTTACTGTATTACCTTCCCCTAACTTTGGGTTGAACTTTGATCCTTCCCACCTGTACTGGCAGGGAATTGACTACCTGGGTGCCGTTGACAAATTTGGTTCACGAATTTTCCATTCGCATGGGAAGGACACCGAGGTCCGCGACGATATACGCCAGAAAGTAGGATACCTTGGTCACGGCTGGTGGCGTTACGTCATTCCAGGGCTAGGCCGGATCAACTGGGGCGAGTATATTTCTGCACTGCGTCGAAATGGATATAACGGTGTAATCTCTATTGAGCACGAAGATAGCGCGCTCGAACGTGAAGAGGGCTTCCTCATTGGCAAGAAGGTGCTGGAGCATTTCATAGCCTACTAGGTTGCTCGCAATGCAGTAAAATAGGTTCAGACGCAACCGTCGTGCTGCGGAGTTTGAATCCGTTTTAGGTATCGAGGAGCAATATGACAGACTACAACAGGTTCATAATCGAGGGCCTTATTGGCGCTCTCAGCGGGCTTCCAACTATTATTCAGGACATTACCGCACTGGATTGGGCTAGCATTGCTGACTTTACGGCAGATCCTGAACGATTTACCATTCGCGAGATAATTGCCCACCTTGCCGAGTTTGACACGATCTTTCTAGATAGGTTTCAGCGTACCTGCACTGAGGAGAATCCAGAGCTTCCCGGCTTTGATGAGGTTGAACTTGCTCGTTTACACCGCTACAGCGAACTCGATGTCTCGGATCAGTACAAACTCTTTAGCCACAGGCGCAGCAGCATGGTAGCTTTTCTGAACAGCCGCAGCCCGGACGACTGGGCACGCACCGCCGAGCGACCGGGTATCGGTTCTGTAAACCTTCAGCAACTCGTAACCATTACCGCGATGCATGATAACTATCATATCCGTCAGTTAACACACTGGGTTGCTACCGCTCACCGAAAAACGAATTAGCGGCTTTCAGTGAATTTATTGTAACTATCAAGCTAGAGGATTTAGCAAGGAGAAGATCAGTGACCACAATGCAGCAGTTTCTTGATGTCGCTACCAGAGGGCAGAGTGAAAAACTTCTCACCGCCCTGCAAGGTCTGCCAGATGATAAGCGCGCATGGTCTCCCGCTTCCGGTAGTCGCAGTGCGCTAGATCAAGTTGCGGAATGCGCGATGCTTAATGGTTCTATGGCCGCGCTACTTAATGGAAATCCATTCCCTAAGGATTTCAGCTTTGAAAAATACCTTCAGGAAAAACTGGAACTTGCCCAGGACCCCGATAGGACCGTAGAGCTTCTAAAAACGAATACCGAGGCAGTTTGTAGTGCCATTGCGAAGCTGACAGACAGTGACCTGGAAAAGTCTGTACAGATGCCATGGGGCAGTATGACTTTCAATGAGATGGTGAGCTATCCCCTGTGGAACATGAGTTACCACGAGGGACAGATAACTTACATCAAGCTCATGCTTGAGGAGGCCGCGAGTCAATAATCACTCGCGGAGTGGAACGCCTACTTACGTACAGCTTTACCAACTATTCTGCCTGCAACGTTCACGCTTATGAGGGATACAAGGGCAAATAGAGAGGCTGAAATTAGTGCGCCCGGGTATTGAAAGTCAAATTCCGGCGCAATGGTTTTGCCGTATACCCAGTTTACGCGCAGAAGGTCAAATTTGAGGCAGGTGCACACTGCCGTAACTGGGTTGATGAGCAGTATTCCTTGAATTACAGGGACAGGATTCTGAGCTTTGAGCAGCCAGTTGTTGACCATGAACAGGGCGAATATGCTCAGGCCGTGAAATGTAAATGCTGCCAGCGGTCCTATTGACCACGACCTGCCACCGCGTAGTTTAGCACTAGCCAATGCAGATACCCCGCCAGCCGCACAAAGAACCGATAAAACCACAACGTGTGCGTCTACTACGCTTATGCATGAGCCGTAAGTGAGCGGCCTGTAGCACCATTCCACCACAGTCCACAGCACCGCACTTAGTAATATAACCAGTAACAGCGGCCGCATGCATGCTATAAGCCTGCCAAGAACCATAGCAGTGCCGGACACACCTGCTAATGCTTCCGCTTGTGCTGCCGCAAGTTCATGTTTTGCGGGTATTGCTGCCGGTGCTAACATTGCACCAAAAACAGGAACGACAGCGGTAAGTGCTACAAGACTCGCAACCATCCACCTGGTTAACATAACCGCAGGTCGCCAAACCAGGCGCGCTGTACACCTAACGCACTCACAATTACGAGGCCGAGGCACATGCCCGCCCACAGCAGCTCCTTGCGAGAGGAACTTCCCCGTAAGTACCTCCTTGCAACCAGTATAACGGAGCCAGGAGAAAGCAATTGGTTCGGACTCAATGCGCAGCCGTGGGTGATGGAACCGCCGTAAAATAGACTGTAACCGGGGTACCCTGCCTTGGCGTTAGTTTTGTGTTAACAACCCACCCATCGTCGGCACCAGTCGGGAGCGGATTATCTATGAGTGCAGCAGGATCGTGCCACACTGCGATAATTGAGCCCGTGAGATCCGCAAGATAACCATTCGTTGAAACTCTTGAACCTGTAAAAACCCAGTAATGGTGCGGCATAATGTGGTTGCCAGGCTGTAATCGAAGCAGATCCTCGGCACGCACGGTATGTCTGCGGCCAAATGCATCATGCCATTCAACCGTAATGGTCATTGGGTCACCCTTCGGTATTTTGTGCTGGCCCTGGTAACTGAGCACGTTCCTGGAGTGTAGGCCGGCAAGGTAAAGTGCCACCTGCAAATAGAGTGGTTGTACGTTGAGGCGTAGCAGACTTTCGTAGGTTTTCCCGCGCGGGGTGACCGCAAGATATTCCACTGGGCCAGATGCCATGTTTATTTCACCGTTCACTGTAACCTTGTGGAGCGACGTATCCACGATCGCAGTTCCCACTCTGTACAGACGCTCTGTTAACCGTGTAACGACGGGCACCGGCGGCTTCTTAGGGATGACATTTGGTTTTGGCGCGCAGGTGGCAGGTCGTACACCCACAATTGTCAAGAGTATGCAAAGAGGTGCCAGTCGTTTCATTCGAGGATCTGATAGAGCGGCAAAAGACCAGCCGGTACCTGCAGCACCAATATGGCCATTGACGTTGCATACACACCACCGGCATCCGACATGTACGGTGTCTGTTTCCAGCTGCCGTCATCGTTCTGTATATTGACTAGTTCGTCGCGGATGCGTGGAAACCACGTGGACCAATACTTGCCACCGGCCTGATACATCGCCTGCGTAACATAATATATTCCATAGTGAAAGTGCTGCCCATACATCCACATGTTTGCCTGGTTGAATGGATGCGCGGCAAGATAGGCGATTCCGTTTCTACAGGCTGCAGTATTCTGTTCATGAGCAAGGTAGAAAGCCAGAACACTGATCCCGGTGCGGGCGGGGTCGGACTGGTTTTGACCAATCTGATAGCTAAATCCGCCATCTTTATTGGCACTACGCTTCACGTACGCCATAGCTCTATCAAGCGTACCCTGATCTACTGCTAGCCCTGCATCCCTGCATGCCCGTAATGCCTGAATTTGCGCCCCTGTAACCGACAAGTCTGCATCACCCTGGCGAGGCATATACCTCCAACCGCCATCCAATCGAGGGTCACCATTCTGGTTCTGCGTGTCTTCAATCAGGTGAATGGCTGCCTCTAACTTTGGTTTAAGATTTCTGCGCTGCGTCATACCGTAGACTTCTGCGAGGCTTAGTAGCGCAAAACCCTGATCGTACATTGGCGGGCCACCTTGAGGGCTTCGTATAAGGCCAGGCTGCACAAACTGACCGCTCATCTGTACCTGATCTGCAAGCCAGTCGACGGCCTGATTGAGGTTAGAGCCATATCGACCACGTCCGGGTTGATTACCAGCCGAAAGGAACGCCATAATTGCAAGGCCAGTAATCGCAACGTCCTGCTGGTACCCACCGCTCTGCCAGTGACCATCCGGCGCTTGCCGCGCAGCAAGGTAGGCCAGCCCTCGCTGCACTGCAGCCTCAGATTTGGGGGTACCAAGGTACAATCTCGCCTCTACATCCCAGGGAGATACGGGCGGCGCAGCTGGAGCCGCTAGCAGGTGGGCTGGTACAACCCACAACGCGACCAGCGCACAACAGGTAGTAACCCTGCAAATAGTTCGTGGGAAATGGCCTAAGACAGGTTTCAATGCTAGTGCCCCTTTTTGGAGAGCCTGGTGTAATACTGATGCACCAGCGACTGATATTCCGGCGGTACACGATCGTGCCGCCCCTGGTTCAGAGCACGTGTAGTGCGTTTGCCAAACGTTGAGCCCGCCAGTCTAGCCCCCGAGGGCGTTGATATGTGACCTCCCTGGGCTTTCTCTATTCGGGTAAATGCACCAGTCATGGGCTGGCTGCCTGGCTTCGACGTGGGTTGAGGAGCGCCGTTGGCTGCCTGCTGCATGGCCTGCTGCTGTTGCTGCATCTGCTGCAGTGATTGCTGCGTCTGTTGAATAGCCTGATTAAGGCGGGTAATCGCCGCATCTTGATGGTGGCGGGTGATTTCACCAGGGTCGGAATTTTGCAGCCTTCCCTGTGCCATGTTCATCTGGCGCCTTGCACCTGCCGCCGATTTCGCAGCGTCGGGAGCCTGCTGTAAATCCTGCTCCGCACTACCTGTAATATCGCCTGTCTCCTTCTGCCTCTGCGCAAGCTTCTCAGCTTCAGCACGCTGTTGAGGCGTTAATGCAGGTGTGGGAGACGAGCTGCTGTGAGGCGAAATTTTGCCAGTGTCCTGCCGTAATTGCTGCTGAAGGCCCTGCGCAAGGAGCAACTCCCCAAGGGCCTCCGCCTGCTGTTGCTGCTGGGGCGACGCATTGCTCTGGGAGCTTGACGAGCCCGATGAAGATGGACTACCTGAGTTCTGCGCCTGCGATTGCAGTGCACGGCTTACAGAGTCCAGCGTAGAGGCCGCTCGCTCTTCCGACCTTTGCGTGGATTTACCCGTATCGGGATCGTCGCGGTTTAAGTTCTGCTCGGCAGTATCCATCTGCCGTTGAGCCATATGAAGCGCCTGTTGAAAGGCTCGCATGGGAAACTTGCCGGCCAGGCCGCCAACTTCCTGTTGCAACAGCTGTTGACGGGCTCCAATCTGCCTGCGCTCACGCAAGTCGTTAAAATCCAGCGTTCCCGCTTGTCGTTTATCTTGCAGACGACGTGTTGCATCATGAAGGCCATGTTCTTCCTGAGCAAGGCGTGCAACCTTATCCGCTAGCGCACGGGCAGCGGCGTCCTGCTGCATCTGCTGCGCCGCGCGCCTCGCCTGTTCCGCAGCTCGCTGCAGCTGCTGCGCTGCCTTGTTAGCAGGTGGCTTCGCCTCCTGTTGCTGTCCATGCTTCAGGCTGTTACCGGATTTGCCAAGGCTACCCTGCGCCTCTTGAAGGCTCTGCTGCGCCTGCGAGGAACCCGAAAGACTCTGCTGCTGCTTTCCCGCCTCAGCGTTTAATGCGTTCTCCTTTTGGCCCAGCTGTTTCAGGGTATCGGCACCGTGGTGTGTTTTCAGCTGATCCGCAATTTTTTGCTGTTGTTGTGCCATTGCGCTGAGAGCTTGCGCCGCCGCGTTCAGCTTATCCTCAGGGGTGAGTCCCTTTGACGCACCCGAGGCGCTTGCCATCGCCTGTGCCGCCTTCTGCAGCGCATTCGCCGCATCCTGCTGGGGCACCGAAGCCTTTCCAGGCTGCATTTTTCCCAAGCTCTGTTCAGCCTGTTTCTGCTTAGCGGTTACTGCACCTTGCTTCAATGCTTTCGCCGCCTGCTGCTCCGCCGTAGCGGTCTGCTGGTCACCACGTTGAGCGGCGTCCTGGGCGGCGCGCTGCAAGTCTTCCTGCAACTGCTTGGTCTTTGCCTCTGTATCCCTCTGTTGGCGGAGTGCGTCCTGTACATCCTGTCGGTGAAGGTCCTGCTGCATCGCCTGCGATCCTTCGGCCTGTTGCTGCTGATCCTGTGCCAACTCGGAAGCACGCTGAGCTAGGTGAGAGGCAGTAGGCGGCTGCCTTAGAAGAGACTGTACCTGTTGGAGGTCTTTAGATATCTGCTTTTGCGCGGACGCCGCGGCTCGTTTGCTCGATTGTGCAGCGGCAGCCTTCTGAGCGGCCGCAGACTGTTCCGCCGAAGCCGCATCAGGCATTGTACGCTGGGCATCCCGTTGCAGCAGTTTGAGCGCCTCATTGCGCTGCTGTAGGTCACCCTGTGTGGCGAGATTGTTATTGTGCAGGTCGCGTGTGTTTTCCTGAACCTGTTGTGCAAGGTCACCTGCCGAAGCAGCTGCCGATTGTTGTGCCTGAATCGCCTTTTGTAGGTCGGAAGGATTTGCAGTATGCATTGCACGCTGAAGTAGCTGATGCGCCAAGCTCTGGTTCCTAATTAGACGCTGCAGTGCTTCTTTCTCTGCCAGCAGTTTGGCTTGAAGCTGTAGCTGCATAGCCGGTACAGAGACAACGAGTACATTGTAAGCAATACTATGAGCTACATGCGGTCCAGTAGCGGTATCGTTATCTACTGCGTTAACAAAGTAGTGAATGGTGTCACCCACTTGTGGCGATACGCTGGCTATGTGCCATCGCACGGCAGTCTGGACTTGCGGAGTGTCGTTAGCGCCGGGCATCGGCAGGCTGCCCGCGGCCTCATGCACGATAGCTCTTGCGCCTACCTTACTGGGATCGGTACGCGTGCGGCTGTACACCAGATCTAGCCGCGCTACACCATAGTCATCCGATGCTGTTGCCTGCAGCGGAAAGGAGCCATCTGGCGTAAGCTCGAGGTCTCGTGCAGGTTTGTCAATGACAACGGTGGGTGGCATGTCTGGTTGGGCCTCCACGACACCGGTGGGTACCTGACCAGACGAAATACCATTTGTTGCAGTAAGTGCAATTTTATATTGAAACGTGTGCGTGAGCGTTTGAGTGTTTGACACGGTGTTACCGTTCAAATGCCAACCCTGGGCTGGCTTGCCGTCTACCCAGATACGGGCGCTACTTAAGGGTGCCGTAGCGATTGCATGCATCGTGATCACGGATCCAACGGGTGCAGCGAATGAGCCTGTTGGTACAGAAAGCTCTTCTGAATGGCGGTGGATATAAGCGGGATACTGCACCCGTACATTCATCATTGAAATTGCCGGTCGACTTACGACATCTACGTGCTGAATATTACTTCGCCCGTCGTTTGCCACGGCATACAGATCTACACTACTGGTGAGCGGAGGTAGCTTTACCGCAAAAAGTCGCTCACCTTTACGTCGGGACTGCATTCCGGGTTCAGTACTGTGCGTCAAGGGCACTGCATGCCACTGCTTCGAACCACTATTGTTGGAGTGAACGAGAAGGCTGCCGTTATCCGCTGGTACGCCCCAGGTTTCAACCACCACATCGAGGGGGGAACCGGTGGCAATTAGGTGATGCCTGGGAATAACCATCACTCTTGTTGCAGCAAAAGGCGCAATATCCTGCCCGGGGTGCATTATGCGTTGGGTCCAAACCGCAAAAGCCGAGCCAGAGGCGAGCGCATCCAGTAAAAATAGTGCAGCCACTGCAAGAAACATAACAGTAGCGCGCTTTATACCAACAGTTGACACGGCAGCCTTGAAATCGAGTTGAGAGGCAGTGCGTGCGGTATCTGCATAAATCTTGCGCACCAATGCAGGCGAAAAGCCGGCGGAAAGCGCGGAATCACCCCCAGCACCCAGGTCTAGCGATGTAAGCAGAGACTCCCTTAATTCAGGATACCTGCGTTCTACTCGTTCCGCCAATGCACTATCTGGTAGTTTCCAGATCCACGAGGATGCAAATGAGACGACCAACCCAGCAACGAGGAGGATAGAAATACCATCGCGCCACAAATAGCGGCCTTGCGTCGAGAGTGGAGAATGTCGGTCCAAATGGTAACAGACGAGGCAGGCAATTAACGCGGCTGCAATACTCAGCAGAGTTCCGGCACTCGCGATAAGGAGCCGTTGCCGATACCGAATACTGGTAATCTTGCGCGCCAGAATGCCGTCATTAGAGTCTGCCATCTGCTTCCTCCGCCGGGGCAGCGCCCCAAACGTAAAAATTCCGTCAGTAACTCAATATGTAACGATATTAGACGAACCTGGCGCGCCAATGTTACCTCTAAACAACCTGAAAATAAGCCATGGTGCGAATAATGCGTACGACCAAGTGCTAGGTCAGCGAGCTATCGTCGGAAGCAGCGATCATTAACGCCAGTTTGGCGGTACATGAAACTCTGCATCACCGGTTAGAAGCTGAAGAGTGTTTATCTGCCCACAGTGGTAGGCCATATTCCTATAGGCCGCGAGAATGGCGTTGTCACCACGCATTATTGCGCGTGGATGCTGAAACTCTTCGTACAGCACACTATCTGGCAGCGCCTGGATGACATCTGCAAGAACGTCAGCTGATTTTGTAAGCTCGCGACATGCTTCGTCAAGATCGGCAAAGTGCGGTTCGCTACGCGCCGCTCCCACGGGCTGCCTGGTAAGCACTGCGGTCATCATTGCATTCACCGCCGTACACTCCGCGGCCAGATCCATCACGGAATTGAGGCTAACTGGTCCGCTTTCGGTTACAACACTTACCGGTTGATTTGATAGTGTTGTGCGAATGAAATGCACCATCGAGTCTGCAATGCGTCGTGTGTGCAATGCAGCGAACATGCATACCGGATTAGGTATCAATGTCTAAAATCTCTCAAATCGTTCAACGTCGATTACGAAGCAGACAGCGCCACCTACCAGCACCTTCACGGGACTAGGCATAAACGCACCGACTGGTGCGGCATCTGGTGGCAAAACGTTAACAAACTGCTCCCTGGTTTTGCAACTGTCACTAATCACATCAATTACCTTTTCGGCCTCTTTGTCATCGGCACCAATGAGAAGAGTTACGTTCCCTTCTCGCAGGAAGCCGCCGGTACTACCGATTTTGGTAAATTTGAAGCCATTGCGTAACAGGGCCTCAGTAATCTTGTTCTTGTCTCTGTCGTGCACAACCGTAATCACTAACTTCATCAATAAACTCCCCTCTAAACAGTAGATCCGGTTACTGCAATCCCTTCAAGGCGCTTTGTAACTACCTGCAGGATCTGCTCGTGTAGGTCGTCAACGTGAATTGCAGCGTCTAGAACCACTATTCTACCCGCACTATTCGTCGCAATCGTAAGAAATCCCTGCCTCACCCGTGCCAGAAACCCCTCGCCCTCGCGCTCCATGGTAGAGTGAACCTGCTGTCGCATTAAACCAACTGCAGGTTCAATATCGAGCAGAAGCGTAATATCTGGTAGTAACGCGCCCGTGGCGAAGGAGTTAAGCATCTCTATGGTGGGGGTATCTAAACCCCTTCCCGCTCCCTGATACGCTGTACTGGAGTCGATGTACCGATCGCACAATACAATGGCACCAGCTTTCAAGGCCGGAAGGATAACTCGTTCGGTGTTTTGCGATCGAGCAGCCATAAACAGCAATAACTCCGCCCTGTTGGTGGCCGTACCACTTAATAGCAGCTTACGAACGGTTTCCCCAAGCTCATCGCCGCCAGGTTCTCTTGTGACACAAACCTGACGGCCCTGGAGTTCAAGGGCCGCCTTAAGCATCGAGATTTGTGTCGTCTTTCCGGCGCCGTCTATACCCTCTATGGTGATGAAAAAGCCGTTAGAACGTGCACTTGTCATGCCGGAACCGGCAGTATGCGAACGCGACGCATAGGCTCTACACCAACACTCTCCGATACCAGCTGGTAGCGTTCGGCCAACTGATGCTGCAGCCTTCGGGTATAGGAGTTGGCCGGTGAAAGCTCTACAGGCTCGTTGGTTCTTTTTACCACCTCTACTGCGTCTTGAACCTCAAGCAACGCGTCTTCGGCCTCTCCTTCGCGTTCATCGTGAGAAATGGGCGCAAGCTTGAACATCTCCCTCACGATGTTGGCTATCTGGGCGTAGGTATTACTCTTCACCACATATACGGGCAACCGTCGACCTGCCGCCTCTCTCATTTTGCCTGGCTCACGCCGGTAGGTCGCCTTTAGAGCCAATACTGCATCCGCGTCGCCGACATCGCGTGCGATGTATGCAGGTACGCGACTTTCCGCGATCGCTCTGTCGAGCCTGCTGCGGCTTACACCGTACGGAAAAATGCGAACGGTGTTAGGCAATGGCTTAGGCGGTGGTACAGCTGCAGACTGACCGGAAGCGACCGCCCTTGCGTGCCGCTCGCTGTCCACCATTCGCAGGACATCTCGACTGGAATTGTCTCGACTTTGCCGCGGTTGACCATCAGGGACCTCATGTATGACAGGCGGGTGATCGTCGCCCCGCTGTAGAACCTCAATTTCGCCATCGTCATTACGCACACGAATTTCCGGCCTGGGCGGTGCTCCACGAAGCATACGGTCCACCGTACGCTCGACGTCCAGGTGTATTGCCAGCTTATCAACTTCCATGATCTCAATAATGACGTCAAACGTTGGCGGAGCCTTGCGCTCTAGCACGGTCTTCTGCGTACCTCGCCGACGAGCTTCATCATCCGAAAGGGTGACGGGATGAATGCCGCCCACTAGATCCGAAAGGGTAGGGTTCATCATGAGGTTTTCAAGACAGTTACCGTGGGCAGTACCAATAAGCTGAACTCCACGTTCTGCAATTGTGCGTGCTGCAAATGCCTCTTGTTCGGTGCCAATTTCATCAATCACGATGACCTCAGGCATATGATTTTCCACAGCCTCAATCATCACACTATGCTGACAATCAGGCTCCGCAACCTGCATTCGTCGGGCACGACCTATACCCGGATGCGGAATATCGCCGTCGCCGGCTATCTCGTTACTTGTGTCAACAATAACTACACGTTTTCGCAAATCTTCGGAAAGCACTCTCGCCATCTCTCGCAGCTTTGTGGTCTTTCCACGACCGGGACGCCCCAAAACCAAAATCGATTTGCCGCTCTCTACTACATCCTGAATGATATCGATAGTGCCATAGACGGCACGCCCAATGCGGCAAGTGAGCCCGATGATGCGTCCCTGCCGATTTCTGATGGCGGATATACGATGCAGTGTACGTTCTATACCCGCCCGGTTGTCCTTACCAAACGTGCCTATCTTGCTTACAACAAAGTCGAGTTGCATCGCGTCTACGGGCTGGTCCCCGAGTTCAACTACGGCTTCTGGAAAGCGTGCCTCGGGTATGCGGCCCAAATCCATGACGATTTCTAGAAGGTCCTCGAGATCTTCACGCGCAAAAAGATGTTCGCGTATAGCCTCCGGCAGAACGGATAACAACTGGTCAAGATTGTCGGTTACTTGGTGTTGAGCGCCTGCTGCGGGCTGTGTAACGGTACTGCCGTCTTGTGGAGTGAGCTCTGCGGCAGGAATGCGACCATAAAATGAATTGTGTGTGGTCATCAATGGAACCGGATTACTCCTTGTACTGCATCAACTTGATGCAGGTGAGCGAGTACCGATCTGAGATATACCGGTACGCGCAGGACATTACGAAGCGGCGACACGGCGTATCGTCCCCGGGCATGCGATCACCACGCCGATTACGTGTTTGCCGCCGTCTCACGTACCGGCTATTAACGGCTCTACTGCAAGCTTCTGGCAGAAATGAAATTCCCGCCAGAACAAACGCACCTATTTATCAGGACTCGTTTTTGGCGGGAAAAGTTGCGAACTGGCTAAATCGGACGTCAACCCATCGACGCGCCCGGAAGTTTATCTAGCTGCTGTTGTGCGACGAACTTTACGGTTGCATCCGGGCTCTTAATCATTTGCTGAAGCACGGGTCTTACACTTGAAAGCCCCGTTTCCCCCAGTGCGACTGCACTCCAGCGCTGCACCGTCGTGTTCGTACCCGCGGCGGCACTTTTAAGAGCTTGAAGAGCGGTGGCGCCAGTGGTAGCATCCTGAGCCTGTGTACCCAGCGCGATAGCTGCATAGTAAGCTGGCACACCTCCGGAAGCTAGCAATGAGACCAGTTGCGGCACGGCGGGTGCACCAATTTTAGCAAGCGATATTCCCGCCTCCTTAGCGTCCTCGCCAGCCGATGTGTTCAATACCGCAACGAGCGCCTGCACGCCTGCGGTGTTACCCGCGAACCCCAGCGCCCGAATGGCATGAATTTTCAGTTCTGGGTCTGCATTGCCTGCTAATACTATTTTAGAGAGATCGGCATCTGCTTGCGAAGCCCGTACATCCTCAAGGGCCTCCACCACACCGAGCTTTACTAGCGGAGACCCCGATGAAAGGTAGCCTAGTAGCTGATTTGTCACAGCAAGATTAACCGGGCTTTCCTCACCAGCGCGTGCAGCGCGAGCGAGCCCGCCACTGGCCGCCATGCGGATTGACAAATTGTCGTCGGTTAGGGCGCGCGAAAGTGCCGTTACTGCGGGTGCTGTCGCAAGGCGCCCCAAACCTGCTGCGGCCTGGGCACGGGCATCAGAAGCATCCTCGGGATTGCCAAGCGCCTCTATGAGAGATGGCTGACATTCTGGCGATGCAATTAATGCGATTGCGCCAATTACTACACGGCGTACAGCAGGTGACACGTTTGGGGAATGCATTAGTGCTATAAGTGGCGGCGCAGCGGCTGGATCACCGATCTTACCGAGAACATCGGCAGCGCCTTCCTTGACGGCGTCATCAGAATTATTCAGCAATGCTACTAGTAATGGAACGCTTCGAGAGTTAGCTGCAGGATCAAACAGCGAAGAACTAAGAATATCCCCCACTGGCCCGTGCGCATCTGGAGAGGAATCTGCAGTGGATTTCACTGCACCTACAAGGGCTGAAACAACGTCTGGATTTGAGAGGGGCCCTATTCCACCCGGTACCTGCGTGAATACAAGCATCGTGCCTTTGCGCACATTTATATCGCCATCGGTTAGACCGGCAATCAGAGCGGTAAGGTTAGCCTGTGATTTGGCTCCAATGGCCTCAAGTGTTTTCAGCGCTTCATCGCGAACTAATTTCTGCTCATCCTTCAGCAGTGGCAGCGTATGAGTCACTGCGTCAGCATTGCCAAGGTCTCTTAGCGCGACTGCAGCCTGCACTCTAATGCCATGCTTTTCCCCAGATACTACATCCGAAAATTGCTGGCCAGATATAAGTTCAGCCGCCGCTGAACTTCGTTGTTGCGCATTACCAGCCGTCAACTCGTTAAGAAGCTGAGCCATGTGCCGGCTGTGGTTCCAGGCAAGAAAGCCAACGATTAGCACAAGCAGGAGGAAAACGATGGCGTTTAGGTGTTTTTTCAAAACTCTGTTCCCCTTGGCATCATAGGTGCACTTGCTGCCTTATTTCCACGCAACCATCCATAATTCCTGCCCCACGTTGCACTATTTCAACTTTAGCGCGGGTGTCGCGCACAGGACTCGCGCAAATCTAGCCGCATATCAAATCGCCGCTTTTGATGCCTGGCGGTACGACCCAGGATGATATCATTCAATAAATCTACGGCAGCCGCTCCTATTTCGTTTAGTGGCTGCCACAGCGAAGTAATAGGAACTGCAGCATTCTCGCTAACCTCTGTAGAGTTTATGAAGATAACCGACAGATCATCCGGTACGTTTACGCCGCATGCAAGAGCAACCTACTCGAGTTGCCGAGCGAGAACCTCTGATCCGACAATATAAGCCGTCTCTTGCCGGTTGATTTTCAGGAGGTTCCGAAGGAACTCGGAGTCGGCACTACCACCGCAATATTCCACTGGTACCTTATGGATAGTACCTGCCAGCCCCTCGCGCGCGGTACAGACCTGAAACGCGGTGAGTCTCTCTTCATCCCAAGAGCGAACGCCATGGTAATCGTCCACCAGGAAGCCCAGTGAGTCGTGACCAAGTCCTTGTAGATAATCCACAGCGGTACTAATGCCTGCCGCATTATCGCAATCGACGGACACACACGCAGGATGGTGGGTATTGTAGCTTACACAAACAGTCGGAAAGTGATTGTCCAATAGAGCATCGGTTAGCTCGTCATGGTAATCACGACCGATCAGCATCACTCCGTCCGCTACTCCACTTGTAATATCACCGTATAGGCACCGCCAATCTGGATAACTGGCGGAGTGAAGGATGAGATTGTAGTTGAGCTTTGGTGCGGCGGCCATTATGCCAAAGAGCACCTTGGCATGGTAAGCCCCGGGGCTCACAAGAACGTCTGGGGACGACAAAACAATCCCTAACCTTTGAGTGCGGCCTGTTGCAAGCGCCCGCGCATTCGAATGCGGTCTGTAACCAAGCCGTGCAGCTGCCTCCCGCACACGTATCTGAGTGCGTTCAGCGATTGCATAATCCTGGTCATTCAGTACAAATGAAGCAGTGGTCACCGATACACCTGCATCAGCTGCAACATCTCGCAGCGTAATTCGCCCCTTGTTTGCCATTTAAGATCCTGATTATCGATACGTTAAACTATTCAAACCTCGCCGATTGCAATTTGCGGAAGGTATACCTGGTGAGTCTCATTTCGCGCAATTACCTGTATTCCATTAGTGCTTCACGGGTTGGAGTAAGGCCCCGGTGGAGTGTTATGAATGGCGCCGCCGATCTCACCTTGCTTATCATAGGAAATTGTTGCCCGGTTTGCATCGGACTTCTGTGGCAGCAGTCGACCAACTAGTACAGGTTTTGCACCAATATACGTTCTGTAAATCATAACCGGGCACGAGATTGCTAGATCATTACGGGCTTCCCGCCATACATCAAGGGCTAAATTATCGAGATTCCATGGCTCCATTCTTGCCGGACATTCCAATGCAAACCATCTACTTGCGTGGTATTTCACCAGAACAGCAATTGGAGGTGTGTGGCCGCGAAATCTGCTGGTAATGAGTTTTGCAAACAGCTGGCAAGAAGCAACGGATCCAGTAGAACCAGGTGGAATAGTTTCGTGTTTCTTATCTACTCTATCGTAAACTTCCGTTGCTGTGGGCTCCCATTGCTGAAACCCAGCAGTTGGGTCAGCATCGCCTGAAGCCCGGTATTTGCTAACCATAATTGTTACAACGATGATGACCAGCAGTATAGAAGCACCAATCTTTATTTCCTTTTTCATGGACTGCCCCTTGATGCCGTTTCAAATTGCCGAACAGGTGTTGTAATGGTACCTCACACCAGTTACTTCCACCTCCGGAATAGTGCCATCAGGCGATTGCGCGCCGTATTTCTCATGCTCCACGGAACCTTAGCGCTAAAGCAATCAGTAACGTAATTTAATGAACGCTTTTGGGATCTGTTCGAACGTTCAGGATAAATACATCGTGATTTCGGGGGGCCGACCGTTAAGAATTGCTTCTCAGATGCCAATGTCGGCCTGTAATGACGAGTGAGCGGGTGCATTTCGAGGTGCATCGAGAAATATGGGGGGCGACAGAATGGCAGTAAAAGTTAACACCACTAATCAGACAGTTGGATCGGACACCAAGGCGGAAAATCCACCAGTAACCGGGAGAGGTTGGCACGGGGATCCTGAGAGGCACGCGGAAATTGGCAGGCGCGGTGGCATGAAGGTTTCGGTAGACCGTCATCACATGGCAGAAATTGGGCGAAAAGGCGGCGCGAAGGTTTCAGAAAACCGCACACACATGGCGGCCATAGGTAGAAAAGGTGGTTCGCAGGTAAGTAAACCACGAACCATGAAGAGTGCGGAATAACATTTAGCCTCATGAAGCGACCGCCATTCGGCTGTCGCTTCATCCTTTAAGCTGCATTCGTGTATACTGAGCTGACCGTCGTAACGGGGCTACTAAAGGTCACTCGATTTCTACCCTCTGTTTTGGAGATATACAACGCACGATCCGCAGCGTCTACCAGCGAGGCGGCGTTAGAGTAAGCCTCTTCGCTAGTTGCAACCCCCATGCTAACAGTGATCTTCTGGTTTGGCCATTGCGCGTTTTCGATGTTTGATCTGATTCTTTCTGCCTGAGCAAGTGCTCCTTCTGAAGTGGCATACGGCAATAACACTACGAACTCTTCACCTCCGTAGCGGGCCACAAAGTCGCTTCCGCGGACACTCGACTCTAGAATAGTGCTTACGGTCTTTAGGACCTGATCACCGGCAGGATGACCAAACGTGTCGTTGTACTGTTTGAAGTTATCAACATCTAAAAGCACCACGGAAAATGCATGCTGGCATCGCCTTGCACGCTGAAACTCGTCCTGCAGGCACTCCTGGAATGCACGGTGGTTTTTTAGCCCTGTTAGCCCGTCGCGGGTCGCCATTTCATGAAGACGCCTATTTGCTGTTGCAAGCTCTTCGGCCTGCTGCATAAGCTGCAATCGTGATTCGTTCACCTCGGCTATCTGTTGCTGAACCATGTTCTCCAGCCACAGTTGGTCTGTAATGTCTCGCAGGTTCACCGCTACTCCATCACCAACGGGCACTACCTGGTACCTAAACCATCGGCTACTGGCCCCTGCGCACACTACCTCTAGATCGTCCTCTACAGGCACCCGCGTCTCAGTAACTTTCAAATAGTTCTGAAACACCGTTGCAGCTTGTTCTCCAGTATGAACATCAGATATGGTGAGCGTCAGGATCTCTTCGCGTGACCTATGCAAGAGATTCTCGGCATTACGGTTGATTTCAACAAATCTGTAGTTGCATATGCCACCGGTCTCGTTACGCACCGCCTCCAAGAGAAAGAAGCAGTCCATACTTCCGTCAATAGCGGCCCTGAACTGCGCCTGAGCTACTCGCCGCCTATCCTCTTCCTTCCGCCGTTCAGTTATGTCATGTGCAATCCACACCACTGCCAGGCAGCTGCCGTCTGGTTCTAAAATGCTTGAAGCACTTAGCGACACGCTCACCAGATTACCATCCTTGCACCTACGCACGGTTTCAAGGTTGTCTATTCTCTCCCCGGCTTCAATGCTACTGAGCAGGGTGTCTTGCTGGTCTGCGAGATGGTGCGGAACGAGAATGGAAGAGGGAAGGCCAATCACCTCATCTGCAGCATAGCCAAAGAGTATCTCCGCACCTACGCTCCAGTGCGTTATAACGCCATTCGGTGCCTCTGCAACAATGGCGTCACGGGCGCGTTCCAACAGCGCGGCAGTGAGCGCTAGAGCGCTGTTGGCGTTCTCCAATTGCTGTTGCTGCCTCACCAGTTCCACTCTCTGTTGGCTCAATTCTGCGTTGGTGTAACGTAGCGCAGCCAGGTTCTTGTCGTTTTCCTCCTGTGCGGAGCAGAGTCTAACCAATGCGCGCCGTACTTCATTAACAGATGGAAAATAGACGAATAATACATCGAGTATTAGGTTCGCTGCTAGGCCAAAGAGCAGCAAGGTTTCCGTACGCTTAGTACTACGTATCTGCGCTGCAGAGCTAAAACTGTAGCTTCGGAGCAGGCCGTTCATTCGGTCTAAATAGTCATGCGTGTACTTAAGTATGGAGACGGCAGAAGTGCTTGAACTGGTACCCGACGACACAGATGCTGCAATTCTCAGAATTTTGGCTTGTATGGGCTGAATGCGCGAAAGCGTTGCTTTGGTAATGTTGCTATCTGTTAACCCATAGGTGTTACCGGCTGCAACCGATTCTAGTTTCAATTGCGCCTGATACCAACGGTTAGTTTCAGTGATTAGCGCTTGTCTAGCGTACGTGCTGCTAGATGCACGGGATGTATGCAGGAGTTCTTGGGCGTCACGGGCTATGTTCTGACTTCTCATACACTGGCGGCCAACCATGGCGACGAAAGAGGCACTATCCTCCTCTTTATGCAAAAGCCAGCTCATTAACAACGAGCCAGAGAAAATCTGGATAGCAAGCGCCGAAAGTGCAAAGACGTACCTGAAGGAGAGTGATCGGGTTAATTTATTTGCTTGATTGCGTAGTGCGGGTGCACCAACGGCAAAACTGTCGTCATTTGCTAACATAAACACTCCGGTCGAGCGGATTTTTCCGTTATAGCGTTACACGAGCAACTGCATTTACGGAGGGCAACTCCCGGCAAAGTGAGGAGCGCGAGGAATTATTGGTAAATCGGGGATTAATCCTTAGGTAATTTTTTGCGGGCATAACCTGCAAGAATTTGCAATAATTTCTCGCTAGTATTTAAATCGCCCTGGTAACTGTGAGTACGAAGTGGCCCACACGCAGATTGTTGGTGGCTATTGACGATGCTGGGGAATGAACCAACGCTACCGCGGCTCGGCATGCGTAAGAACCCAATGCCTGTCATTTGCGGCCGCCTGTGTTATTGCATTGCTCGCCGCCGCATCATTAGCAATTGTCATTCTCGTTACAAAGAGGTATCCCAGCAGCAGTACAAACAGGGCATAGGGAGCCATGCGCCTAAAACCCATGTACACGGTGTAAGCAGGGGGCAAATCATTGGACAGCGCCCACACCGTAGCCAGTGCTATCAACAACTCCGGCACTGAAGCGATCTGAAGCCCGGCAAGCAGAGCGTGATGGAATGTGGCGGGAGGAGCTGCCTGCACCAGACTAGTAAGAAGCTGGGCCACTGGATGTTCTCTGGCCAACACGGGCTGCAAAATCCTAAGTATGCCTATTACTCCTAAAGCCGCCGGTACCGCTATGCAGAATGATACCGACCTACTCCAGCTTCGTCGTGCACGTGCCACTGTTCCTGAGAGGATGTGAGGATTAGCTCGATGCCACAATCCGTCTAAAATCTGCAGTATGACAAACTCCGCACATAGGATGAACAGGCCGCCTCCTATCCCGTTCGCGGTTACCAATATCAATGAAAACGCACCAGTAGCGGTGAGCAAAATGAGAGAAAAGCGGTGGCGGCTTAGGAGATGGTGTGCGCCTGCGGCCACGGTTGCGGCGCCAAGTACCACCATGATTGCCATCTGCTGTTGCAGCAGACACACTCCTAGAACCCACGAGCCAAATAGGGGAACAATTGGTATTCCCGGTGGAACGCCAGGGTATGAGGCGTTATCGCGAGCGAGGTTTACAGTATTACGCAACTGAAGACTACGTTTTACCTGCTGTTCCATCCACAGCGCCTCGTTGTTCCTATGAGTGGCTTTTAGTGCAACCAGCAGATGGTGTGCGAGGGGTGGCCATTGCACGGTATGCATAATAGCCCCAGTCCGTGTAGTGGTATCCGTAGCACCTACCAGCGTTATATCCGTCCCGACCAGCGCTTCGTAGGCCCAGGGAGCGTCCGACCGCATTTTCTGACCGAGCCTCACGAGCAAGTGGCGAATTACAACGGCTTGCTGGGTATTGCCTGTAGCCGCTAGGCGATTGGCATACGCACGCATGGTGATGGCCATATCGCGAATTGCCTGTAGATACGGAAAGGCCACTAGCGATAAAGGGGCCACCTTTTGAGCTGCGCCATGGTCTCCATACGCAAGGGAGTAAAGACGCCATTGCCCTAGCACTTGCTCGTACAGGTAAGCATCCCACGTGGTCGCAGTCCGTTCCTGTCCAAGGTCGTCAACCGCCTGTGCGTAGTCGCCGTTTTCGGCAGCAACCGTGGCCCGCATGGCATCCCAGAAGGCATTGGACGGGTCGAGGGCCGCCCCGCGGTCAATCACCACCGACATGAGGGCACGGCGTTGAAGTCCCATGGTCCTTCCCTCGGAGCGCAATTCGTTGTCGGATGTCAAGAGATAACGTAGCAACAAGGCCGCAGCTCCGGGTGACCGTGGAAAGTCTATCATGAGTGCGAGCATCTTGTGAAGCGGCTGGTCATTAGTTGGAAGCCGTACACCTGTGGCAGGTATTACAGCAGCACGGCCCACCTGAATGAGGTAGTCATTGGGTGCCGCAGACGCTACGACATCGAGGCGTGCAATGCCTGAAAGGCTGGATGTTACGGGCCGTGACCACGCCTGCGGCCGCGCAGAAAGTGCGAAGCTGAACTGCGACATAAGGGTCTCTCGCACTGGTGCAATAAAGTAGAGACCCAGCCACACACCCAGCACAATGCCAACGAACCATCCGGAGCGCTCCTCCGGCTCAACAGGCTGGCTCAGCGGCACCTGGTTAAGGTTAGTTCGTGCCGGCGGTGGCTGCAATGCTTATCCAGGGGATACACGGGACGAACCCGTGCGCGGTTTTGTCCAGAGGAGGGCTGCTTGTGGTGACGCTGCATTGAGTAATCGCTGAAGGGAAACCCCAGGAGCTGCCACAGCTGGTCGCATACGCGCACTGGCGCTGGCAGAATTTGGCTCGGTGCTCTTGAGCACTGGAGACAATACCAGTGCCGTCACAGCCGCAGCTGCCAGAGTACCGGCAATCGCCTGAACGACCGCAAGCTGCCAAGGCGACGGCCTAACACATTCACCTTCGTTCAAACTATCAAGAATAGGAAGGTCAAATGGTTCCGGCCTCACTGCCGCCGCACACGGCTCGTCTGCAAGCGCAATAGAAAGCGCATTATCTGCGGCTGCAGCTTCCCGGCAACTTGCACACACGGCAAGATGCGTCTCTAGTGCACCGAGGTCCCGCGGGTTAATGCCACCATCGTACCGCGATTCCAACATGCGCCGAAACTTCTTACAGTCATCAAACATGATCAGCCTCCTGCTGTGCGGCCGTCCAGCGACGCCTGAATTGCTCGCGCGCAGAATTCAGCCGACTACGAACGGTGCCAACAGGAATGTCTAGAACTTGCGCAATTTCAGAGTATTCAAGCCCCTCAACTTCTCTAAGCACTAGGGCGGCTCTCATAGCTGGTGAAAGCGACTCAAGAATCTGTTCAACTACGATTCGCTTATCAATGTCAAAACTAACAGAAGCGTGCTGCGCGGTAGCACTGTCTTCAAGTGCCACCTCTGTGGTACAGGATTTCCTGCGCATCCTATCCAGGCATGAATTCACCACTATACGGTATAGCCATGCATAGAAGCCGCTATCTCCGCGGAAATTCCCGATCTGGCGAAATGCCTTGATAAAGGCTTCCTGAGCCACATCCTCAGCCTCACGCGAGTTGTGAAGGACATGCGCAGCGAGCCGTACCACGCGATCTCGGTACCGATCTAACACCCATCTAATCGCGGTCTGATCGCCTTCTGCGCATCTATCCAGCCAGACACGCTCTACCCTTCGCTCCTCAGCAGCAGCTTCATCACTTGCCGAAACAACCCCTAACGAAATGATAGCGCGTGTAGTCATATTACTGGGTCTCCTATGTACATATCGACGAGCTTATGTACCGGTTTTGTTCAGGCATGCTGAACGGCAAGCTTAAGACGCTTTGCGGCTCGGTTGCTTCTTATTTCCAGCAGAAGAGCTGTCGGTCCCATGATGGTAAGCGCAAAATAAGGCGCGTGAGTCGCCACGATGTTGCCCAAAGTACCGTCTGGCGGGGACGCAAGCGTACCGTATATCCTGAAAATGTTCTCCAGAAATGCTACGAGAAACGCGACAAGAACCTGCCCTTTCCATGATTTTACGGTAGTTTTAGGATCTGTAATCATGAAGAAGACAAAGAGTTGATACATGGGCCCGGTTATAGGTGCAGCTTCCTGCATGAACGACTCATTGGCGACATAGTGGCCGAGAATTACTGCCCGTAGCGCTGCAAAGAGTAGAAAGAATGCAGCATAGGTAAAGCATATATGAAATCTTTTTATCCTGTTGATGGTTAAGCAGCCCACTAGCCAGATACCCGCCACTGCCACATAGTTGTTACCGGCCTGCGCCCCAAGTGTACTTGCATAGGCTGGGGCAACTAGTAAAAGAGTGACAATACCCAGGTTAGAAGGATTCCAAATATGCCGGCCGTCAAGGCGAATAAGGTACTTAGAAAGGATTGCAACTGCAGCACAAAACATATAGGGCCAAATGGTGGTTGCCTGTACCAGAATGCCTACGCTTACACCGCTTAAATAGGCACTGGTTAAAATGGGCAGCTTTTTGACAAAGATGAGGCTAAAGACTATCTCCACTACGATAGCGGCAATAATGCCCATAATAGTACCCACAGGACTGGTAAGGAATTTAAAGGATATTTGGCCGGTAACAAGTATAGCAGTTGCCAGCATGGGGTACATGAATCGCTGATCTAATCTGAAACGCGGCGCCGACTTAGGCGGCACCGACGCAACTTGTGCGTTACCCAATTCTCGATGGCTCCTTTATAGTGTTTACTGCATCCGTTCGCAGGGAAGCACCTGGAATGATCTGCTTTTGGCCAGACGGCCATTGTATCACCAGTTGTTGTACCGCGGTCGACGAACCTAGCCCAAAATGTACCCTGTGATCATTTTGGGCGCAAAAACCCTCTTGCGAGACAATCGCCTGCCGCTGGTGCTTGTTGTTCCAGAATAGTGTCAATACCGCACCAATTGCATCGCGATTGCTGAGCGTACCAGTAAGGTCAAACTCAATCCAGTGGTTGGCAGGATTCGGATAATCGCGGTATAAGAGTAAAGGACCGCGCTCCGTGGCCTCCAGAAGATCTTGAGCACCATCGTTGAAAAGATCAGCCACAGCGAGAGCACGGCCATCAAACCTGTCGGTAAACCCAACCATCTGTGCGGCCTCGGTAAAATCCCCTTCGCCGTCTCCTACCCAAAGCCGTTTACGCTCGTAACCCGCGAGACTGCGGCCAGCAAATGCCGGCCACGAGGCAGCATCGGAAATGAGGTGGTAATTTGCACCGTCGATCTTGCCAAAATCGTACCAGTAGCTCCTGTTAGGATCTCCGGAGTAAAACCCGTTGGTGACCGCTAGATCCTGATTACCGGTATTTCCGAAATCCGCGAATTGTGCTCCAAAACTCCAACCCCCTCGGTCGATACCAAGGTTCGTGCCCATATTTTGATATTGAATTGCCGCGCCAGAAGTTCCCTGTTTGGGCATCCATAGCAGATTACCCTGCATCAATTCGCCACCAACACTGATATTTGAGACGTAAATTGAAAGCTTACCCTGATTCAGCGGGTCGCCAAAAGAGGCGTTCATCCCGCTTAAGGATCCGGGTCCGCTTGGGTCCCAATAGAGAGTGTGTCCGCTCGTATCCTTGAAATACTTGCCATTTTCATTCACCAGATATTGCGACTCGCCGTAGTCGTTGCTGAGGAAGATGTCGGGGTATTTAGGGTTCCGAGGTACGGCCAGGGCTGCGAGCGTCCATGCGGAGCTTGTGATCCCGGAGGAGGCCGTTACGTCCTTGAAGTGACCATCGCCGACGTTTTCTAACAGGTACTTTGGGCCACCGTTATTGGCGAATTCAAAGCTGGAAGGCATCATGCGAGTGCTGTTAAGGTGAAACAAGTCGATATTAGAGGGATAGTATCCACATAGAAGCAGATCTAGCTTGCCATCTCCGTTGTAATCAAACCACATTGCAGTGTTGATGTTTGCATGTGCAGGAATACCAGAATCAGCCGTTACATTGGTGAATGACTTACCATTGTTATTATGAAACAGCATACATTGGCCCCATTTATACACAAATAGGTCGGGGTAGCCACTGTTATCATAATCGCCCCACACGGCCCCCATGCACACACCCGTACCAGGCGCATTCAGGTTGTTAAGACCCACTTGAGCGGTGACATTGGTGAACGTACCATTATGATTGTTGCGATAAAGTGCGCACTGCGTGCCGACCCCACTATTCGTTACAAATATATCCGGCCAGCCATCATGATTGTAGTCCACTACCGTGACGGATGCACCCATGGAAGCCACGTCTGGCATGACATTCTCTAGCTTAGGATCGAGTTGCGGCGCCTCATGATGGAAGTTAATACCACATGTTGCAGCACATTCCTTAAACGAGAAGCCGTACTGTTCCTGAGCCTGCTTCGGCGAAATTGACGCGTGTCCATACATTTTTGCGGGTACGATATCAAAGTGATCTGGTCGTAACGTACCGCGATAGATGGCCGCACCGATAATTGCCCCCATCATTAAAACACCTAGCACACGCTGTACCAACGGCGGTTGCGTGGAAGCAGGGCTGTTAGATTGTCCAGTCATTTCATTTCCTGATTTCTCTGCTGGGTTAAGGGCGCAGCCCATTCATAAACCCTGCAGGGGATACCCAACGCGTTTGATATTTTAACCAATCCGACCGATGTTTTTTCCATACCGGATCGTTTACCAGACCATTTGGCGGGCGAGTATACGCGGTTATTTTGTGTGAGGGCAGGGGCAGAACCGTTTTCGAGAACTGAGTATTATAGTCACCGTCTTTCACCCATCCATCACCAACCAGTACGAAATCTCTCACCCAGCCAGCACGTGGAGGTGGTAGCGCAGGAAATTGCAGACGTAATTCATCTCCTGCGTTCATTATAACGTATCTATCATCTACGTGCCGTAACAGCGGCAACACATCCCCGTAGCGTGTGTAATACCCGGTAAGGTCACGCCAACGTGGACTACGTGTGAGGATCTGATGATAGCCTACTGGTAACTCCGGCGAATAGGGATCGTTAGAATGAAGTATTGAGAACCCTCTGTATTGCAGGTGGGCCCCTGCCAGGGGATCAACGATGGTATGGCTCGGCGCGTACGGAAGCCCCTGTGCCCAATGAATGGAATCCCAGTAAACCTCAAGGTTCGTTTGCAATCGGACCATGTGCGGTGCTCCCGGCAAAAAGACATGGCTTATGTTAATAAGAACAGTCTTAACCTTGCCCTCCGGAAACCCCAAGTCCTTCTTCACCTCACGCCAATGCCCCTTTGCATCCGGTACCCATAACGAAAGGCTCTGTGGTCTTACATCATGAGTGTTTCCAATGGCAACATTGATGGAGCTGTCAGTTGGATGTATCCATCCCTGGCATACCAACCACAACGGTTTGTTCGTTGGGGCGTTCGACAGGTTTAGCTGCACCCAGTGGTTTCTGGTGATCCCCTGAAATTCACCTAGGCCAAAGCTGTTTACGTACTTTCCATCACGATGGGCTAACAGGCCGGCAACGTTGTTACCACGATCATCAACAGCGCCAGCTACAGGCATAAGTGGACCTGTAATGTAATCCTTCAGCGGAGGAGGCGGAATGGCAAATCGTTCATCCACCCACATTCCCGTACCTTTGGGATGATCCACCGCCAGGAGCCCCAGATAATCGAAGAAATGAGTCTCCCAAAGCTCAGCAGTAATGCGCATATCGTAAAAGCCATCGCGAGGCTGTAGCATCCTGCCGGGTATCTTCACCCAGTCCCTTGTCTGCCCTATACCTGCAGTTGACTGTGCATCAATGCGCAGCCCTAATGGAGACCGCCAGATACAGTCGGTAACGAAAACAAACTTCTTCCCATTCCATACGAATAAGTAGGGACAACTGCCCTTAAGAAAATGGAGTGACTTTACGGACATGTCTGGCTTCAACTGATCACCAAACAGGGCTCTGGTATCTCCATTTGGCCACACTATTCGTACTGCATCAAGTCGCGGATAGGTACCCATGCCAAAGTGGACAACCGCGCCCTGCATCATCTGCTTTTCGTACAACAGCCCCGCGCGCGCCTCCATCTCTCCACCAATTCCGTAAGAATTGATACGGCGGTTACCACTAAGGGGCGTATTATCAGGAGCAAAATAGTCGCTCCGCTTAAACTCCTCTTCGGCCGGTGTTGGCCGCAGTTCCTGCCAGTGATACCTTTCCGATGTGTGCCCAAGCCAGGCTACGGGTTGCTTGCTACTATTGAGGCCTAAAACATCTAACAGCCCGTCTCCATTAAAATCGAGAAGTGTGTTAGCGGTTCCTGGTACCAATTTGCCTGGATGTAAGTGATAGTGCGGGCCACATAGCCATGGCTGCCACCAACCGTGACCACTCGCCACTACATCCATACCACCATTATTGTCCAGGTCACCCGTGAGCAGTACGCAGCTACCGGGTGCGATTCCGGTTCCGGAAACGCTGCCCTGTCCCATCGTGGTTATTGTCCATTGGGCTTTTGTTATATCGCTGGTACTTAAGCCTGCGGCCGCCAGGGCTCCATCCTTAGTGAGCGCGAGCAGCTGAAGCTGACCGTTGGGGTTTATGGCCGCGCTTGCAATGGCGACTACCTCACCGTTAATTGCGGGCGATTTGACTTGCCGGAATATCCCACCGCGTAAGTTGGCGAAAACATGGATACGCCCTGCGCTATCCAAAAAACAGGCAGCCGGATTGCCACTATTGTCGAGGTCAACCCAGCAGAATCCCCGAACGTTGGTGATCCCTGCAAAGGGATGGGTAACCTGGAAGGTTCCATCACCGTTGTTTTGTATTTCTAATGGTGCCCCCGTAATGGGAGCAGCCACTACGTCAATCTCGCCGTCGGCGTTTAAGTCCGCCTGCCATACCCCTGCATAGCCCATGTGCAAAACAGAATTTGGCAGCTTGGTTTTCGCAGTGACATCCAGAAACTTTCCATTTTTCTGTTGTAGAAAGAATCCAATCCCTTGGCTATCAGCTACCACGAGATCGGTTTTCAAATCGTAGTTTAAGTCAATAGGGAGAACAGAAAACGGGCCAAGTGCGCTGGCAGATGTTCCCCCAGCTAGTGGTACACTGAAGCTGTTGTCACCGGCATAAAGCCGTCCACCGCGCGCGTAGGTTAACTCGACTTTACCTTCGGAGTTCATCCACATACCCCCGGCCCACTCACATTGCAGCGGTGTGGCAGGTGTGCCAGCCTCATAGCTCAAATCTGTGGCCATGGGCGCGGGATTAGGAGGTGGATTGGGTGTGCGCAAAAACCTTTCCAGTGGTGCTCCGGCGAGCCCGTGCACGATATCTCCTTGCAAGGCAAGACTTCCGTCCCCGTAGTCGCTATTGCGCTTCAGAAGGTTTTGCAGATAAGTGGTGTCAATGGCCGCGGCAGAATAATTGCGCTTGGTCTGATCGGCGTTCACCTGTTTCAGCTCCGCTACGGCGTCACTTGTAAAGGTCGCAGCACGTGTCTCAAGTTGCGCAAGCGTTGAAGAGAGAACCGCAGCGTCATTACGCACAGCAGCGACATGTGCGAGCTTGATCATGGCGAATAAATTGCCGGGTTGGGTAGCAAGAATTTGCTGCAGCAACTGCTGTTCCTGCAGAAGACCGTCGGGGGTGTTGAGCCGAGCATACTGTTGGGAGAGTGCATAGCTCGCCTGCAAGTTGCCAGGGTCGATCTGCACGGCATGTTTATAGTGGTCTATTGCACCCTGTACGTCGCCCTTCTGATCGTCAAGCAGGCCGATTAGGGCCTCGATCGCTGCACTGTTATTATCCAGCTTTTCAGCTCTGGTCAGGTATTTAGAAGCGCGTGCAAAATCGCCGCGCCTTAAATACATGAGTCCCAAATTCGCCCAAACGGCAGGCTCATCCGGCAGTTCGTGGGACGCAAGCGTGAGGTACTTCTCGTCGTACCCAGTTTTTCCTGCAGACTGGTCACTGCCAACCTGAAGTGCGATTGTACCGATGGTAAATGCCGATATTGCACTCTGGTTAGGAGCAGACTTATGGTGCTGACAACCTGACAGCCCTACGATGGAAAGAATAAGCCCCGTGGAGACAACCGCCCGTGGCCCGAATTTCATATACAACTCGCTATCCTGTTTTATGCGCTGTAAGCACAGAATTCTGCTAGCGGGCGCAATCTGGATTTTATAATAAGGCATTCCTCGTAAAAACGCAACATTAAAGGTGGCAACCACAGTAGATGACGGGGAATAGCGACCATCAATACAAAAGTTTACGGTAAAAATGAAAAGAACAAAGCCGGCGAGGGGGTCTAAACCCCGGCTCGCCGGACGCTAACTGAAATCACACATATCACCATTTACGGAGGGCAGCCACCCACTAGCGGTGGTGGTGGTGGTGAACCATTTGAAGCCGGATAGAGGGCAATGTTGGACACCAGCGGAGTGACAGCCTGGGAGGAGGCGACAAGTGACGGAAGGGTAATATCGCACGAGCCGGTAGTAGTACCAAACTGATAATAGTGGCCATTGTACGTGCCGTAGTTGTACCAGTTAGCGGTATTAGGACTGGTTAGAGACAACTTCGTAGCAGTCAGCGGTACATTGGTGATCGTAAACGAGCCATCGGATGCAGTAGAAGCTGCGGCACTGGTTCCAACCACCACCACGGTGGCACCGGGAACAGGATTACCAGCGGTATCCACAACGCGGCCGGTTAAAGTTGCGAGGCTGGAATTCCCTATCGTACCGGGGTTCGATCCACCGCCGGTACTTGACGACGAACTTCCGCCGCCGCCGCAACCCGATAGCAGAGAGCCTGCCAACAATGCAGACAGTAAAAACAGAGAGGTACGAGCACGGGGGGCTTTCCTCAGGTCGGAGTTCCTCATCAAGGGTTTCTGCCTCCAGACTGTGCGTCCAGACGGAGCACACAGGCGATAGATTTTCGGCACCATAGTGCCAGGATTTCAAATCGTAATCCGGCAGCCGCGGAATAGCCAACCGGAGGTAGCAATTTTGAGCTTCCAGTACGAATATTATACATCGCGCACAAATATCCTGCAAGTACAACGTGCAACTACAAAAAAATAGCGGAGTGGTACGATTCTTTGAGCAATTATCAGCCCTATACCCGGGAAGGTTAAACTCGACGAGCTCGTAATCCGCTCTTTCATTCGCCGAACCGCATCCTTATCAACCTATCATCATTGGCGCGAAACGGATGTGGGATGATCCGAATAAATCGTGAGCTTCGAATATCCTCGTGCCAACAACCGGTGCAAGGTTCATCCGGAGAAACTGGCACTCGCACCCCACCCAGCACCATTACACCGGGTGATCATTAGCCGATTTCACTCCATAATGCAGACAAACAAGCAAACGTGCCGTCACCCATAATAAGCACTTACTGCCCACCAGAGGGCGCGGTGGCACCGCCATCACCGGTGCTGTTTCCGCTACCAGTAGACGGTGAACCGGAGCCGCTGCCTGAACTGTTCTGCGTTTGACTGTTGCCGTTCGCAGGCGCAGGAGATGTTCCTGGCATCGTTGAGTTTTGTACCTGACCGCTGTTCGGTGAATGATCGGGTGCAGGCGTAGCAGGGGCACTTGGAGTTGTTTCGTGATGTAACAACCTATGACGTCGCCGAGTATGGTGTTCCACGACTGGGGGAGCCGAGCCGTTCAAATCTGCGGGTGGCTGAGCCTGCTGCTGTGGACCACCAACTACGATACCCGGGGTACCAGCAGGGTTTGTGGGTGTAGTCTGGGTGGAACCCACCCCAGGTCCAGAGTTCGAGGTAACCGGTGGTGGCGTGGTGATAACCTGCGACGAGGGCACCGGGCTGGATTCACGCACGATGGGAGGAGTTGCCGTAGTATTGGAAGCCGATGGCGCAGGAGTGCTAACAGGTGGAGGAGTATTTGAAGTAGACCTGGCAACGGTGCTTTGAGGATTACCGTGATCGACCAGCGGTGCAACGACAAAGAACCCAACTGAAAAACTTATGATTCCAAACCCCAAAATAGCAAGGTACTTCACGTTTCCGTCCCTCAAGATAAGCATTCTGCGCACATATCGCATCGCGAATAAGGTGATCTATTCAACTAGACATTGGACACGCGAAGCGGATTAGCCCTTAGTTTACCTTATTTGAGTCTTGCAGACTGCGCCGTGACAGGCGTGTCGCTGCTCCAATCACTCCTCCGGGTGTGGAGCGATTCGCACGCCTCACAGACTGCGCCGTGGTAGTAGTGCCGCTGCTCCCGCCCTTTCTGGGTCGGGAGCAGGGATATCGTGTCGAGCTTACCTTACGCGCCACGGCTGGCGTAAATGTCCATGATCGTGTTCAGCAGGCGCAGCGCATCGTTTTTTGGCCTCTGGAAACTGTTACGCCCAATAATGGAACCGAACCCACCACCATCACGAATTGCCGTAACCTCAGCTAACAGAGCCTCTTCACTCTCCAGTGCGCCACCCGAGAATATCACGATGCGTTTACCGCCAAAAGCACACTGCACAATGTGTCGCACCCTCTGGGTTGGAGTTTCAATGGGTATTGCTGTCGTTTCATATACCTTCTTCGCTGCAGCCTGGAGAATGTTGCTGCCGGGCAGCTTCACTTTAATGATATGGGCGCCCAGCTGGGCGGCTATGTGTGCCGCATAGCCGATGACATCTACGGCAGTTTCGCCCTCTTTGCCAATTCCTGATCCTCGCGGATATGACCAGATCACTACAGCAAGCCCATTCCGCTTCGCTTCTTCAGCACGGGCCCTAATCTCGCCGTACATCTCTAACCGGTGGGCGCTACCAGGATATATTGTGAAACCTATTGCAGAGCAACCAAGTCTTAAAGCGTCCTGCACGCTGCCGGTAAGCGCCTGGTCAGGGTCCATTTCATCGTTCAGCACATCGTGGTCATTCAGCTTCAGAATGAGCGGAATATCGCCTGCAAAATCTCTCGCACCCGCCTCAATGAAGCCCAGGGGTGCTGCATACGCACTACAACCGGCATCAATGGCTAACTGGAAATGATAAGATGGGTTGTATGCAGGAGGGTTTGGTCCAAAACTTCTAGCGGGGCCGTGTTCAAAACCCTGGTCAACTGGCAAAATCACCATCCTACCCGTACCACCTAGCTTTCCGTGGTTTAACATGCGCGCGAGATTGCTTAGCGTGCCAGGATTGTCACCACCGTACCAGCTCAAAATCTCTTTTACACGTTCTGTCATAGTACTACTATCCTTTCGTAGGATACAACGCTTAAAATATTCAAATCTGTTAACGAGCGCGGAATTCATGCACTCAGTTATACTTACGCATGTTTTTACCGAATACACCACAGAAATTGAAGCAATCTCTTGCAATCACAAATATATAAATTGCAAGAGGACGCAAACCCCTACGCTATTCCATTTGCAGGGCTAGACCGCGTGAAATCCTTGCCATATGGGCAATTCCATTGCCACCCGCACCTTATACTGAAGTGGCCCTATTGTAGCGTCGAGCCACTTTGAACGCTCAATGCACATTACAATTTTCTGCCGTCGCAATAGTAACTGAACTCAGGCAGGTCGTGATGGTATTTGCCCTATCAACACTTAAGGAAGCGTAACAAACTACCGAATTCATAGTCAACATGCTTGTGTCAGGACATTCTAGCGATTGCTGAACCGGCCCGTTGCGCGGGTGCCCGCTTGACAGTAAGCACACGGCTAACCTATAATAGTACTAGTATCAGTAGTTTTGATCATTGCACTGCGGTTTGCTGTCATATGTTGGCCATGAGCAAGGTTGGCTCGGCTGGCTTCTTCGCTACCACCTTCATCATGTTAGGCTTCCGAGAGCATTCGAACCATGTGGAAATTCGCAAACAAATTAATATCGCGGCAAAAGTCTTCCAAGAGGCTGCAGGGTGACGCGGCTTCCTCGCGAGACCCGCTGAGCGGCCGCATGGAACGCGCCAAGCGCATCACTCTTGCCGTTTTCACCATTGGTGCACTCACTGGTCTTATGGCGGCACATCTCAGAAATGGGTCTGTCTCGTTGAGGCTGGGGCAAATCAGTCCTACGGAAATTAGGGCGGGAAGAAGCGTTTTCTATGTAGATAGTGCGCGGACGAAGAGGCTTCAAGAAGCTGCGATGAATGCGGTTCCACCTGTGTACGACCCTGACGACCGCGCGGCAACTGAAGCTCAACGTACGATGAAACAGCTCTTTAGCCAGATGCAGCTAGAACGAGCTGAACTCCGTGCTAACGGCCCCGTCACGCGCAAGCGCCTCGTGTTAGCTATGGCCAACTCGCAGTTCAGCTCAATGCTTCCAACAAAGGCTCTAAGGCGACTTCTTACGGATCCTGCACCGGTATTTCAACACCTTCGCAACGTCACGGAGATGCAGGTTAATTCCGCCATGCAGCGCGACATAAGAAACGATGGCTCTGATCTACGCCGAGTTACCCGAGAAGTACAAGAGTACATTAACAACATGCTGCAGAGCAAAAGCGACCGCATTGTTGCCATGGCGGTCATTCAGCAGTCTTTGCTTCCAAATAGGATACTCGACAAACAGAAAACAGAGATTGCGCGCGAAGCTGCACGGCGCGCCCAGCCACCGGATGTGGAGCGTGTACTGGCAGGCGACCGCATACTCGCCGCGGGGGAGCGTGTAAACCAACAGGCCCTGGACAAATTGAACGCGCTGGGGCTAAGAAGCCAGAAGCAGGAGCTTACCACGGCGGTAGTGACATCCCTTCTTGCGGCACTCATGGTGCTGCTGGTGATGGGTTATCTTGCCCGAAACCTGCCATCGCTTTATCGCGATACGCGTAGGATGGCGCTTCTCTCTACGATAGTGTTGTTAGGTGTACTTGCCATAAAGGCGGGTGCCATCCTGCTGGGTTTCCAAATTACAGGCGGTCAGCTTGGATACCTCAGTATGACAAGCGTTACCGCGGCCGGTATGCTAGTATGTGTGCTACTCGACACCAATCTGGCTATCCTCATCGTCGCGTTGCTGGCGCTTCAAAGCGGCCTCCTGATGAACTTCGAAATCAGGTTCACCGTGATGACCTTAATGGGTGGACTTGTTGGGGTGGCGTGTGCCAACCCAGCTAGAAGACGCTCTAATCTGCCTTTGGTAGCTGCTGCTCTTGCGGCAGTAAACATCAGTATGGTCTGGCTTCTTGGCCTGCTCTTTAGCGATACTCTACACGAGTTGCTTAAGGGCTCAATGTGGGCTGCTGGAGCCGCGGCGATGTCGCTGTTTCTCTACTGGACAGGAGCGCTCGCTTTAGAAAGGCCATTTGGAATCCTCACGCACTCAGCGCTGCTGGACCTCTCTGCTTTCGACAGGCCGCTGCTTCAACGGCTCTGTGCCGTTGCACCGGGCACATATGCACACTCCATTATGGTTGGCACCCTGTCTGAAAGCGCTGCTCAAGTCATCTGTGCCGATGCGCTACTCTGCAGGGTGGCGGGATACTACCACGATATTGGCAAAATGAACCATCCGGATTTCTTCGTAGAGAATCAGAGACACGAAAATGTTCATACCCGTCTGAGTCCGTCGCTCTCTGCACTCATGATTATTGGCCACGTGCGCGACGGCATCGTCTTGGCCCGGGAAAACAGACTACCACAAGAGATCTGCGATATAATCGCCCAGCACCATGGCACAACACTTATACAGTACTTCTATCACAGAGCGCTTGCCGACAACGCCGCAGGTGGTTGTCCCTCACCAGGGCTAGAAGAGCGCTTTCGATATCCTGGGCCAAAACCACAAACACGCGAGGCAGCAATTGTAATGCTCGCTGACAGCGTTGAGGCCGCAACCAGAAGTCTCGATCAGCCAGATAGAGATCAGCTGGCTAATATGGTTAACACGATTGTTCGATGCAAGATTGAGGACGGGCAACTTGACGAGTGCGGCCTCACGTTTCGCGATGCACGGCTAATTTCCGATGCATTCATACATGTTCTTGGGGCAATGCTGCACGGCAGAATTGCTTATCCAGGACCTACCTCACCCGAGAAGATAATGTCGACAGCTACAGCAGCCGTACGGTCTGCTGTTTCACGAGGTTTGCAACCCGGTAGTAGTGAACGTGCCGATGTAGACGAAACCATCACTTCTGGGTTTCCCTCTTATGATGCGTTTCCAATAGAGCAGGGCGAACTGCCCGCACCAGAAGCAGCCTACCCAGCGTTCCCACGATTTTCTGCGGATATTTCTTATGGCAATTACGATTTGCAATCAACAGACTCACCCGGCTCCAACAAAACTCTTGAAACAGGCAGTAAGCAGGCTGCTGAAACAGGTAGGAAGGCCCAGAGGCGTAGTTAGCATACTTCTAACAACCGATCAACAGATACACGAGATGAATTTGCACTACCGCAGTTACGACAAACCGACTGACGTTCTCTCGTTCTGCCAGCAAGATTTTGGACCGAATGCACCCATAATTAAGGGAGCGGCACGCAACCTGCTTGGCGATGTAGTAATTTCCGTTGAGACCGCCGAACGTCAGGCCCGGGTACATAAGGTATCTCTCGAGCATGAGCTTGCGCTGCTGGGTGTGCATGGTGTGCTGCACCTGTTGGGCCACGAAGACGAAACAGTAGCGGGATCGCTAGAAATGCAGCGGCAGGAAAAGGAGATACTTGGCATCGCGTTGCGATGACCCCACAACCCTATGGCTCGTAAATCCCAAATATCCGGTTTCCGCTTCGCCCAAGAGGGGATACTTCACTGCTTTAGAACGCAGCAGCATATGAGATTTCATTTTTATATGCTCGTTGCAGTACTCCTTTCTGGTCTCCTTCTCAACCTGGATAATCGCGATCTGCTTGTTATGATGTTTGCCATCACGCTTGTAATAGTGGCAGAAATGGTGAACACGGCAATTGAGGCAGTAGTAGATATGGTAACAGAGAATTACGACCCGCGTGCAAAATTGGTAAAAGACGTCGCTGCAGGTGCAGTGCTACTAGCAGCTATGAACGCTGTAGTAGATGGTGTTCTGATATTCTTTGGCAATAGCAACCTCGACCGAATTCAGTACCGCATTCACCAAAACATGACCCCGGATATATCCCATGTACTCGTTGTCCTGGTCGTATTGTTAACGCTAATTGTCATTATTTCTAAGCTATTAAGTAACACAGGAACCCCATGGAAGGGCGGTATTGTAAGCGGTCATAGTGCCATTGGTTTTCTTCTTGCCACGTGCATTCTGTTCATCGCTCATAATACACTGGTAGCTGTACTAGGAATGCTTCTAGCGGTTCTTGTGGCGCAAAGCCGGGTACAAGCAGGAATTCACTCCCTGCGCGAGGTTGCCCTTGGTGCAGTGCTTGCCGTTCTGCTAACCTCCATCGTATACTGGGCAATGCCGCATTTACGCAGGGTCATAGCACATGATATCGCGCCGCTTCACGCACAACACGCTACCGAAAAGACAAGTTTAATCGTCCACCCAGGGGGTGTTAGGCTGGTGAGCGATGAACGGACATAACATATCGGGGCCTACTCCGCAATACTATCTGGTACAAATATCGCTAGTGCTGGTACTAATCTGCATCAATGCCCTTTTTTCGCTTGCAGAATACGGCCTCATCACGGTTCGACGGTCCCGAATACAACAGCTGTCAGAAGAAGGCAACACCAGTGCAAAGCTGGTACTCGAGATGCTTCATGCTCCCACGGTGCTAATGGCTACCCTGCAAACAGGTGTAACCATTGTAGCAACGCTCTCCTCGGGACTGGCTGCGGAAGTAGGTGTACAACCGCTAGCTGCCGTGCTACTGCGCATTGCACCGGCGCTTCCAGCAAGACCCCTGGCGCTCCTGATCATTGCATTGCCTGTGGCAATAGTCTCTCTGGTCATCGGGGAGATCGCACCCAAGAGCTTTGCAGTACATCACTCCGAGCGCATTGCCCTGCTCGCGGTAAGGCCGGTGTGGGCGCTGCAAGTAATAATGACACCTGTTATCAAAGTACTCACATTCTTTGCCAACCTGGTACTTCGACCATTTGGTGGCACAGCCGATTTCAGTTCTGCAACAGTGAATGAAGACGAAATCAAGATCCTGGTGGATGCCAGCGAGGAACAGGGTGGACTTGAACCAGAAGAGAAGGAGATGATACACTCTGTTCTCGACTTTGGTGACACTGTAGTCCGCAAAGTGATGACCCCCAGGATATTCCTGTCCGCGTGTCCGGTCACCGCGGATACCTCCAGGCTCATACGACTCATAAACGAGTCGGGGCATTCACGCATACCAGTATACGAAGGCGACCTGGATCACATCGTTGGAATTGTTCATGCAAAGGACCTCCTCCTTCCTAATGCAACACTGGTACCGGTACCGCGCAAGGTGATGAGACCGCCGTATTTCATACCTGAGACCAAAAAGATAGACGAGTTACTTACAGAATTTCGGCACAGCAGACAACAGCTTGCCATTGTTCAGGATGAATATGGAATTACTGCGGGCCTTGTAAGTATAGAGGACCTTCTAGAGGAGATTGTTGGAGAAATACAGGACGAATACGATCGTGAAGAACCGATGATACAGGAGATTGACCCCAATACAACGCTGGTAGACGGCCGGATGAGCCTCTCAGATATCAACGATCATTTGGGCCTTCACCTTGCCGAAGACGAAGCCGATACCATTGGAGGATACCTCTTCGCCCTGTTTGGCAGACAGGCCCAACAGGGCGAAGAGGCTGAGTGCGAGGGAGTGCGCTTCATTGTAGAAGCAACAGATGGTCGACGTATTATAAAGGTAAAAATGGTGCGTGAGCCAGTAGACAACGTAACAACCGACAGCCTGGAAACCTAATCAACACCCAGGGCGCACCCCGGGTGTGTGATCCGCTAGAGGCGTACGTGCCGCTAACCTCGCATATCCATACCACCATCTACCGTAATCGTACTGCCAGTAATAAAGCTCGCGAGATCGCTTAGCAGGAATATGGTTGCCCCCGCTACATCCTCTGGTTTCCCAATGCGTCCTAACGCAAACGAAGTGGCGACCTCGTCCCTGCCTAGAGCATCAAGGCTGGGTGCTGCCATGTCCGTGTCTGTCCACGCCGGTGCTATACAGTTCACTCTAATAAGATCCGGCCCAAGCTCCTTCGCCATGGAGCGCATGAACATTATTTGAGCACCCTTGCTGGTCGCATATGCCGAGAACTCCGACGAACCTCGCTGGCCGGCGGTGGAAGTGTAGATCACAATGGATCCACCGTTACCCGCTGTACGCATGTGTGGTACTGCAGCCCGCACTGCAAGGAACGTGCCGCGCACGTTGACAGCCATGACCCTGTCCCAAAATACTGCGGTCATGTCCATCAGGTAATGACCTTCGAAAACACCTGCGGAGATGACAAGTCCAGTTAGTGGGCCCAGTTTGTCGACAGCTTCCACCACCGCCGAATCCAGAGCGCCTTCTAATGCCGCGTCCGCCTGAATTGTGTGCGCGCGACCGCCGTTCTTGATTATCTCTGCTGCTACTTGTTGAGCGGCTTCCGAATTACGCTGGTAGTTTATGGTTACTGCTGCTCCAGCACGTGCTGCCATGCGGGCGGAGGCAGCGCCAATGCCTCGGCTTCCACCAACAATGAATACATGCTGGCCCGTTAAATCAATCATACATACTCCCGTACTGGCTCCTCGTGTGAGGAGTATAGTTTAATCGTAAGCGCCTTGAGAATGGTTACCCAGTAGTCTAAGCTGTCGCGGGCTGCACGCAGCTAGTACCTCCGGGTTAAACTGCCACGAAATGTAAGGAGAGAACTGCTGAGCAATGTATCTGTGCTAATAGTGGACCTGTAAAAGGTATCGTGTGCGATCAGTGGTACGGTTAAGACTGCCCGAATGCCACACTTCGCACCTAAAGATGAGAACGTCCCCAGCTTTACAGAGCACAGGTTCAAGTTTTCTCCCATGAAATTCGGGATCGTTGCGATTCGGTATGTTACCTGTTCCGGAAAGGTGACTGCCTGGAATGACATAGGTTGGACATAGTTCCTCGTCTATGTCATTCAGATAGAAATGCGCTGTGCAGAGATAGATGGGCAGCTTAACCCGAGGGTCTGCAAGTATATCTTCTGGTAACTCGAAGAATATGCGGTCGGTGTGCGGCCCCCAACCGTTATGCCCTGGGTGACTGCGCCATGCGGATTGACCAATGATATGGCACTCGCTACCCATGGCAGCCTCTGAAGTGTCTATAATGCCTGGCCAGTCGATAAACTGTAGCCAGAAGGAGTCTCTATTAAATACACACTTGTAGTGATCAGTTACCGACTGCCTATCAAAGCCGATTGGAGTGAGCCGATCAATATGTTCGCGAGCCTCCTCAACAATATTCGCAGGAACCACACCAGGTATCAAAGCAAAGCCGTCCTCGTGCAGTGCCTTTACCTGCCCCGCAGTGTCATGCAGATCAAAGGTCTTCTGGCGATAGATGTTCGCGACGGTGGTCATAAGCGTTGGTCCTCCGGTCTCCGGGTCGGCAGGTGGCCTGCCAAGCAAGGATTTCACAAGTTTTCAATTCGCGTGCGATTACACGTCGTCCATATCTTCCAGTAGAATGCTTGACGTGTAGTGGACTGCAACCTTGTTTTATATCAGCCGCATGTTTTCCTGCACGAACACAAAACTTTCATTCTGCACTACTTCCATCCCACGCGCACGGCAACTCCATCCGGATTCAGTGGGAACTGCAGCAACACCGAATTGCCCTGGTTTGTAACCTGCACAGGCACGGAGCGACCGTAATAATCAATTGCTCTGACTCCGGCGATCGTCCGTCCGCCCGATTGAAGAAGCACGATACCGGGTGCAGCCAGAGGACCTTTAATGACAAACCCGGTAAGAGCGGTAGTTTGCACTTTGGCCGTCAACCTGCCATCTGCTAGCTGTAGATTGGGAGACGCGTCTGCAGCAGGCATCTGCCAGTAAAGCCCAGTTTGATGCGGAGAAATGGTCCTGTCCTGGGAAATCTGGAGATCTGGACTAAACAAGTCCGCGGTTCGTCCGTCAAGCGTAACCGATCTATCGTACGTGTGTACGGCAATCAGCTGCCCACGGGTAGTTACCAGCGCGCCCTGCTCGCGGAAGTAGCCACCGGCGTCTTTTAGGGCAAGGGCTACAAGCGCCCTCAGAAACGCCCCGCATCGATCACCACCAGAAAATGCTGCGGGTGGTATTCCGCACTGAAATATCATACCACGCCCAGCATGCGCTGCCCAAATGACGGGTGCCCCACCGGGGGCAGTATAGAGCGGGATAACATTTTCACCAACAGCACCAGGGAACTGCACAGTGCCGTATATTCCTTTTACTTGCAGAACCGGAAAGTCCTTGGCCAAACCCATGGCGTCACCGGCAGGTACAAGATACTTCAACGTGTTTGCCGGTGGCTCACCGTAAGTCACGGCAATGGGCCCTGTTTCACTAATTTGGCAGCTTACTACACTCCCTGGTGGAAGATTGTCAAACCGGTAGGTGAAGCTTTCCTTTCCTGCAATACTGCGTCCTAGCGGAGAAACGGTGCTACCGCCGTCGAGCACCAAAAACCGGGAGTCAAGCGATGATCCCGCAAGGTATGCCGCCACCACTTTTCCGTTTACAAGCAGTGTAAACTTGCTAACCGTAACCTGGGCTGTGCTAAACGCGGGATTGACAGCGATCCTGATCGCCAGGCTGCCATTCCCGGCAGCCTTACCCAGCCCAACAAGAATATCTCGTTGCACAAGGTCGTTGTAGGTAGTAGTAGCAGCGGTAGTGTTATAAGTTAATGAGTCTTGAGATGGCGGGGTCGACTGCTGCGGCGATTCGGTAAATTGTACTGCGAGCTTAGCCCAAAGATCCTGCAGTGCGGTTGTGACAGTGCCGGACTTCCACCATCCCGTAGAAGTTGGTGCCGTACCACCACCCAGCATAATAAGACTACCACCCTGGTTTACCCACGTTGCCAGTGCGATATTCGTGGGCGCTCCTTCCGGCACCTGGTTATCGTAGCTTATTACCAGAGTCTTTAGACCCGCAAGCGTTAAAGGATCCACGGAGCGTTCCAGGCTTATTATCCGCAAAGGGTATCCGTAAGCCATAATTGGAAGGGTTTCGCCGAATAGCGCTGCCTGCGCAGGCGCTAGTCCGTCTGGATTGTGCCACTGCAGGCTATCGCTCAAGGCAACCCCTACCTGCCCGTCACGCAGCCTTCTCGCAGGTGTTCGCGGCGGCAGCTGCTGCAGAACATACTGCAATATACCAGAGGACATCTGCTGAGCCGGCGAGTCGCTCGGCGCTGTTGGCGGCATGTAGTACCCATCGACACCAGCGGCAGTAATTGCCGCCGTTACGGCAGACTGCCAAAACTGCGGTCCACTGGCCGTATCGGGTGCAGGTAACTGAAACAGACAGCGAACCGGCAGATTGTGGACGGCTGCGGCGGCAGAAGCATAGCTGAGGACTAGCCGACTGAATGGTACCTGTCTCAGGCCACCCTGCATCGGAACGTTGGCCTGCCACAACGAAGGGTCCAACTGGAATAGCACCTGGTTCGTGGATGGAAGAACACCTAAGTGCCAGGCGGGTACAACCAGCCCGTCTGTAAGTGCAGAGACTGGATCAAGAAGGTCTACAACCCTCGTTACACCTGGCGCAGATGATACTGAAGCCGCTTCAAGGTTGGAAATACGTTGTGTCAGCAGACGGCTCATGAGGTGTGCGGCGTGGTACCCTGCTTGGGGCGACGAAGAGGGCGCCTGCCAGGGTGAACCAAACATCTGGTGCCATGCCTGCTGAAATGGAAGCGAGTAACCGCCCGCAACAGGCATTGAAAGGGCAGGCAGAACTACTCCTGATCCGGAAACCGCGAGTTGGCTCTGTAAGGCTGCCACCTCTGCAGTTTGTTGGGCGCCTACAGGAATCGAAACCGGTGTACCCCCGCTCTGTAGAAGCTTTCCGGTTGCGTCTGTATCTATAAAACCAGGCTGAACTGAGGGTGGTAGATAATTGCTCCAAACCGTATAACCTCTCGCCATCCATGAGTCAACCGAGGCTAGCGTTGGATTCGATAGCAATACCGCGTCGGACTCCGGTTCAGCAGCGGCATCGGGTAGGAGAGCGCCCGGCGCAATAGTAACCGGCTGAGAAGGAGGGCTGACTGAAACAACTTCCGCTGCCGCTTTGCCTGCAATGAACGTGCGGAAGACAGCCGGGAGTGCGCCAGAACCGCCTTGCACGGAATAGTTTGCACCCAGAACAGTGACTGCCCCTCCCTGTGCGGATACCGTAACGAGAAGTGGGGTTCCCAGTTTCCATGCGGCTGGGGCCTTCCATGCCGCGGTCTCACTGGCACCCGCTACGGCAGTGTCTACATGCAACGGTCTGTTTTTTAATCCAAGTGCCTTAACCACAGGCAACACCTGGTTACCAGAAGTGTCACAGGTTAATTGCAGAAAACATCGTCTGCCGGGAACAACGGGAAGTGCGTAGACCCAATAACCACCTGCCAACGCACTGCGGGAACCTTTCGTAAGGTTGCTTCCGACTGCTTTCACAAGATATCCCTGTTCAACGGCCCCACCAGGAGCGAGATTGATAGGATAGGGCGGAACAGGCATAGACATTGCAGGCACGCATGCACCTAAAGAAGAGGCAAACATTATCCCAGCGACAAGCGATTGCCAGGCAGCACGACTCATTCAGTATTCCTCAACTATCTGTCGATTCTATCAAACGTAACCGAGCACGGAAACTAATAGTACGAGTTTGGAGTATGCCCTATACAGAACCATGTAATGAACTACTCGGCCGTATTGCCGCGCATTCTCCCACCGTGTAAAACGATCCAGTGATCAAAACCAGCGTACCTGCACCAGCATTGCTCATCGCGCTCAACGCGGCATCCCGCACATCATCATAGACCACGACATCGTCGCAATATTTCCTTGCAGCTATTGCAATCTCATCGGCAGGTCTTGCTCGCTTCCATTTCGGTGCACAGCAGTAAACACGGGACGCAAAAGGCGCGATCGTGCGCATAAATTCATCCGGGTCATGACCATTCAACATGCCTGCCACTACAACCAATTTTTGCAAATCACTCCGCTTCATCAAAGCTGTCACCGCAGGGATCAGCGCCTGCGCTGCCATCAGGTTATGTGCGCCATCCAATATTAGTTGAGAGCCACCTGGCAAGGCATATGTTTCCATTCTTCCAGGCAGGTAGCAGGTTGCTAATGCGTGACGCACGGCATCAGGGTTTGGCGCGATTCCATGGGCTAGAAGAGCCTGCTCGACAGCCGCGATTGCGCACGCAGCGTTTTCTCGCTGGTAAGCGCCTTGTAGTGATATCTGTACGTCACGATAAACATGGTGCGACGTAGCAACCGACACCGGGCTTATGTTCCTGTCCCCACAGGGAGATGATGCCCATTCCACATGGCCATCCCGATTAATCACGGGTGTATGTGCGACCTCCATTACTTTGGTAAGCGTTGAACCTCGTTGTGCCGCTGTCCGCTCAATAACCTCGAGCGCTTCCTCATTTCTAGCGGCAGTTATTGTGGGGATGCCTGCTTTGATGATGCCTGCTTTTTCATAGGCAATTGCTGAGTGCGTGTCACCAAGAATCTCTGTGTGATCCAAACCAATATTCGTAATCACGGTGGAGGATGGTTCGATTATATTCGTAGCATCCAGCCGCCCCCCCAGCCCTACCTCGATACTCGCCCAATCTACCTGATGTCGAGCAAAAAAGAGAAAACCTAGTGCGGTTTTCAGTTCAAACTCTGTAACCTGACCCAGGTCAGTTTGTGCGATGGCGTCAATAGGCTTTTGCAATAGGGTCACCAGCGCCGCAAGTTCTTGCCTGTCGATTGGCGTGCCATCAACCTGCGCGCGTTCGCACACATCGTAAACGTACGGCGAAAAGTAGCTGCCAGTTTTGAAGCCATGCGCACTTAGAATCGCAGCCACCATGGCAGTGGTAGAGCCCTTACCCTTGGTTCCGGTGATGTGAATGGTTCTGTACTTCTTTTGGGGATCCCCCACTAGCCTGCACAGCTCCCGAATACGGTTAAGGCCGGGTTTCCACCCAAACCTCAGCAGGCTGCTCATATAGGCTAACGCCTCATCGAACGTCAAATATCAACACTCCTCATCCGTTGCGCACAAAATCTCCACATATTCGATGTGAAATAATTCACACTTCAGGTGTGAATTATTTCACTGGTATTTGAACCGCGAGTCATTTATAATATTTTCAATCTTGCACAGTGGTCCGTCATATCGCGCGAAGGATACACGGAACGCCTGGGAAAGAATGGGGTTGGCCCTCTGCACTCAGCGGAGGGCCCTTTTTTTATTTGGGCCCATTTACTGGCTTCACGTTACTAACCATGGTCACCATGTCCTGATTGTCATCGTTCGTCGAGTATTCCCAACCAATGAGGTACGTGTTTGGTACGATTTGGCCGTTACGCACCGCGACATACACATGGGCTTTATGAAGGTCGTTACCAAACCGACGCACAAACTTCTGCAAAACGTCCTGTGTATAGACACGCTCATTCTTAAATCCAGTACTTGAAACCCAAAGGCCAAACAAGCTATTCCCAGGATTATACTTTTCTGTGCTGCCGCGCATGACGGGTGGATAAGGCTGCTTGTTGTTATAAGGTTCAAGCCGCCACATCGTTTGCCGTACAGGTTCGGTTGTAGCATTACCTATAGCGCTTTGTACCTTATACCACCCGCCCATACTTACATCTGCCAAGCCATAGGCTGCAATGGGCTTGAAGATAATAGGCCCACGACCAGCCTTTACAAACAGCTGAGCGGCTATCTCCCCGTGCTCTTCGTTTATGGTATATCCCTGTCGAGCCAGAATTACCTGCAGGGGTGGCTCGCCACAGGCAATCGCCGCTCGTGCAGCGGCATCGTGTGGAACCTTAATATGAGGATTAGGGAACACGATAGTGTGATTTTGCGCAACCAAGACCGCCGGTACAAAGGCAATGGCGGGCAGTATGGCAGCCACGACAAACGTGAGTCTCACCACTATGGTCACTCCTTCGGATGGTTAGCTAATGTCAGCAGCTCCCACCTCACAACGTGTCACCGAATGGACGACTGTCGGAAATACAAGCCGTTTATTTCAGGGTGCTGCTAATAAAGTGTAGAACAAAACCACCTGTTCCTAACACTCGCCACCTAGCAGCTATCTAATCCTAAGTTCAGCAATAACGAAAAGAAAGCCGATCGCTTTCGCGATCAGCTTCCTCTAAACTATTCTCAAAGATCACTCTAACCGTTCACCGATCAACAACCTGACCACATTTCGGAGTTTACTGAGATCTACGCCCCGATCTTCGAAGCTCCATCAGTCGGATTGCCGTATCGCGATCCGTGCACAAATCGTGAACGATAGGCTGCCTCCAGCCCATTGCCTGCCAATCGAGGACTGAATGAATAGCGTCGACCTTTGTAGCACCACCTGCAACAACCAGCACCTTAGGAACGAGGTATAGCTGCTCAAAGGTAATAGACAGCAGTTTGTCGTTGATAGTGTTTACGTAGCCCTCAAGCTCGGCCAGAATTGCGGGAGGCAGATGCCGTCGAGCAGCCAAGGTAACAAAAAGACGGTTACACAGGTCACCAACAGCACAAGAGAGTGGAGACTTAGGTCCCAGCGTGTACTTATCGAGCAATTCAATCATCTTGCCGAGTTCTGGCTGGATGTTTCCCATCATGGGCTCATGTTCACCGACGATAAACCGGTGTCCAGATTTGGGTCTAACACCCCCTACACCCACCAGCGCAAGTGTGGGCACGCATACATCGTCGTCAGGAGTCACTGGGGCGCCAGTGTTCGTACCCTGCCCGGCTCGTTCCTCCCAAACCTTTGGCGATATCCAACGACCTGGGCCTTCCACCAGCCACTCGTTGATCATCTCTGGAGACTTCACCGCGACCGGGAGGCTAAGCCTGATCAATTCTGCATCGGGAAACGCTCGTGCGAGCCACGATCCACTAATGTCGGCGTCCATTGCGCGACGCGCATCAGGGCTTTCCATGGACCACACTTCGGCGGCGATATTGCCATTTAACGATACTACTTTAATACCGCGAACATTGCGCTTGTCAAAAATGTGCCTGTTAAACAGGCTCTCGCAAGAGTAGAATACCGCTCGACCAGATGAAAGCGCTACAACCTCGTTCTGGCGCACAATCGTATCGAGATAATCTGCGCACACCTGCCCAAGGGCCTGGTGCAATCGGTCATCTGCAAGATTGCTTTCCAGGGCTTCCTCGTGACCAGAGGTATCCGCTACCAGGGCAGACTGCAGGCTGTAAGCAGCCATCAGTTCACGCTCCAGATGCTCTTGGCGGGGGGGCTTAAAGGGTGCGTTCTCGTCAATATTAACACGTACGATCCCGCTATCAAGCGCAAAACGGTATAGACGGGACACAGTACTGGCATCGATATGAATAAGGCTTGGTTCTGTTTTCTGCAATTGCTGCAGAATTTCTTTCTGTTCCATGCGGTCAACCAGCACCATTTTTGCGATGCGGGCCGCAAGCCGACGGCGTTCGGACGGTTCTAGCGCCGGGCGTCGTCCTCGGCGTTTGGCTTCGGAAGCGGGCATTGATCTGTGTTTCCTTCTATTTCAATAGACAGAGATCCGTATAATCAGTGAATTATAGGCTATGCAAACCTGAGTGAGCATCGTCTAACTGCTGGCAATATACGTGTTTGCTACATAATTATGGCATAAATCGCAGATGTTAGCAATTTTAAGCGAATCCTTCTCGGATTTTTTCGTCAGTCGCGATCAAGACACTAATATTTGCCAGATATTTCTATATAAAGTACAAATTATTGCATTATGGCTTGACTGATGTGCGATTACGTGCTACACTTATTGTCGAAGGTATCCTTCTTTCTCGTCCTCATTTGCAATGTGCCCTGGCGCGTCGTTTCGTGCGCTTGCGGCCGCCCGGCTTCAATGGCGAAGCCGGGCTCTTTTTTCAACCGCTAGCTTTCATTCATCGTGCACCTGTCAGCATGCTCAACCCCTATGCGGGCACGCGGGCTGCCGATCGCGATGTATCCACCAACTGGATTTAACAGGAATTATGGTCACAGGCGTAGAACAATAGTAATCAAGAACGCGTTCCCACTAGAATGCGCGGGAGAAACTATGAACGTTCGAGAGAATCTTGAGTCGCTGCTGGTCTTACAAGAAATAGACAGCGCATTAGACACTGCCAAACGCAAATATGCCGCACTTGATAAAGGAATTAGCGTGCGACAGGAGTACGACACGGCAAAGCAGGAACTTGAGAGTGCTGAGCTGTTGGTAAAACAGACCGAAATGGAACTTAACGACGCACTCTTGGAGTGCAAGGGTGTTGAGGAACGTCACAAATCTGAGTACACCAAACTGTACAGCGGAAAAGTCACTGGCTCTCGGGAACTTCAGGATTTGCAGGCTGAAGTAGAGATGCTTGATCGTAATGCGCATAGGCTTAAAGAGAATGCTGAAATACTCGCCAGGCAATTGGAGGCCCAGCGATCACGGTCTGTTGAATTGAAGCAGGTAGCTACGCGGGCGGGAAATAAGTTGCGCAAACATCTCGAGGAGTTCAATAGAGCTGCCGCGTTGCTGCGAGAGGAGGCAGCCGCACTCTCAACAGCGCGGGCTGAGGCTGCGTCGAAGCCGGATCAATCCCTTCTTGCTAGATACGAGTCTTTACGGGTTGCGCGACATGGTGTCGCAATTGTCGTAATGCAGGAAGGTGAAGTTTGTAGCGGGTGCAGAATGCGCATCTCTGCAAGTCTGAAGCAACGCGTTAATGCCTGCACCGACGTAGTGCTATGCGAGAACTGCGAGAGAATAATCTGTCCGCAAACGAAGAAAGATTGATCCAGTTGAATGGAAGGCTGGCGACATTTCAACTTCCAGTACGAGCCTAGCACGTGGAGATCGAAAGCACTTCGGGGTAGAAACAAATTGTCGTCCTCAGCAACCACAGCCAGAGGAAACGGTCCGCAAACCCGTCGCCCCTGGCCGTCAATCCTAGGGCTGCGGGCGCGGCCCCGGCCCCAACTGCTCAATGTGTGAACGTTTTGCAACTCGTATGGTCAGATCGTTTTCTACACGCAACTGGCAGGATAAACGAAACTTTTCAATGAGTTCCGGCTCTTCTAGAGCTTCGCGCTCGGCGTCACTCATGGGTGGAACGGCACCATCGACCACCTCGATCCTGCACGTTGTACAACGGGCTTGGCCGCCGCAACGATGAAGAATATCAATGTCGTTGTCTTCTAAAGCAAGTACCAGCTTTGTACCAGCTGCGGCTTCAAACGTCTTTTCACCTTCAACTGTTATTTGAGGCATTTACCTGGAATCTCCCTTAAAGTCATCTCTTTTGAAGCGTACACGCAGATTCTAAAGCGCGACCCGCGCATAACACGCAGTACATTCTATCCTATTTCTGCATGGTGACGATGGCACCTGAATACATCGGGATTGGATATCTTGAAAACTGACTCTCAGCAGGATATTTATCAATTTATCTCAGCCAAGCTTGCCGATGACCCAAAGCTGGTTTCACGGCGCATTCGGTTGTTGGTGTTTCTCGGATACGCATACTTCGTGGTCATAGTTGTGTTAGGGTTCGCCTCTCTTGCAGCCGCAGCATGGCTCTACACCGTTGAACATACTGCGGCATGCATCATCCCCCTATTTTTTGCAACGGCTACTTTACCACTGATCTTCGCATTTCCGTACCACATGAAAGAACCCGAAGGTGTAAGCGTTACGAACGCACAAACACCACAGTTATACGAAATGGTAAAATCCGTTGCGCAAGAGCTGGGCATTAGCGCTCCCGCAGAGATATTAATCATGCAGGACTTTAACGCGTTCGCTGCGCAAAGACCTGTTCTCGATTTCAGCCTTCGCAGGCGCCGTCGTGACTATATTGGAATTGGTCTACCCTTGATGCTAGGTTGTACTCCCGAGCAGCTGCGATGCACTGTGGCACACGAGCTTGGTCATCTACAGGCAAACGACGGTTTTACTTCCCAAGCGGTGCATCACGTACTTACGCTGTGGCGAGAAGTAATTCAGCGGTCCCAAAAGGTGCGAATAGCACACATTCATCTTGCCGGTTTCGCGGTCTTCTATCAGTGGTACTATCCGCTGCTCTCCGCATACATGATCACGATCTCCCGTTCGCGCGAACTTGAGGCCGACGCCGCATCCGTAAGAGTTTGCGGTCCATCTCTGTGCAAAAGCACTCTGGTGAATACCATTGTGCGCGGTCGATACTTCCATACGTTTATATCCGAGTCGTTTCGGCAACAGGCGCACCAACTGCCGCAGCCCCCAGGCGGTTGGTATACGTACGCTGCGGCCAAACTTGCCGGTGACGGTTGGCAGCACAACGTGATAGAGGTTCTAGGAAGCGCTCTTACCGAGGAGACGCAGATGGTAGAGACTCACCCATGTCTCTACGATAGACTGAGCGCTATGGCGAAGCAAAAGGAGACTGCAGGTGATAACCACTGTCCGGTAACCGCACCCGGTCTTCACCAACTATTATTGAACAGCGTGCCGGAGGAACGTCTCAGCGCAGTGAGCGATATCGTGGTACCAACAGTCGTATCACCCACGGCAGCAGAAGTATTATTAGACAGCCATTATGGGGTAGTTGCAGAGCAATTAGAGGCTGCGTTCCTCGCCAGAATTGCGCCACAATGGCAATGGCAACACCAGAAATCGGTGGGCATTCAAACCTGCCTACGAAGGCTTGCATTAAAGCCGAAAAGCGAACTCTCCAACTGGCAAGAAGGCACGCTTGCAGTAAACGTAGAATTTATGAATGGCTTCCAGCAAGCCGAGCAATTGTTGCGAGCAGCGGCCAATCTGCCAGATACTAACCCTCTGGCGCTTTTGCGCCTGGGCACGATTTTACTGAATGCTGACCAATCTGCTGGTGAGTTGCTACTACAACAGGCGATGAACGCGGATGTTGAACTCATCGAGTCTGCGGCACCTATCATTGCTGCCTATTACAGACGACACAACCAGTTGAACAAGGCAGCTGAAATAGAGGCATTTCAATATCGATGGGCAAAAGAAGCGATACGGCAACGCAGTTTCTGGCGTGTTGTACGTAAATCGGATAAGGTTCGCCTTGCGGAAATTCCTGAGGAACTTGTTTCGTACATCGCTGAAGATGCCCGGAAATTCCGCGAAATCGTGGCGATCATAGCAAATGAAAAATGCACTCCCCACGAGCAGAGCCACTGGCGTTTACAGGTGGTGGTTGTATTTCACCACAAAGTGAACGCTTCCAGTATGGCTCGCATATGTTCGCTGCTCACATTTTCGGTACCATTTCCTGGTAGGTCTGTTGTGGTGGGCTGCTCAATTGAGGCGACCGCGCTGTTGAATCACCTAAAGGCAACAGGCAGCGTAATTTACGCGCTTGAAGTCTGATCATAACCTGAAGGCGGCTAATATCAGCTGAAAGGAAATGGAAGGGAGTCGGTGGGCTGCATTACTCCGCTGGCGCAATTACAACGAAGTAATGCCTAGCCCCGTTGCAGCGACGGTTTAACATATGGCCAAATGCGCCAAACCCGGAAGAGCGGGGGCGCCGCAGCCTGAAACAATGGAGACAGTTTCAACTCAATGCGCTCACCACCAAGATACTCCATTGCGACTCTCGTAACAGAAAACTTTTCAGCTCGCTCTATTTCGTGTACGCAAAGTTCTACTTCGTCCGTCATCCATCTGCGCGCCTCATCTTCGGTTTTGAATAACAATAGATGCCCGTTTGCTTCCGCACCATACCAAGGCGATATCCCGTTTGAGATAGCACGGTTTACTGCTACAAATAGTTCGTCCACAGATGTTCCATCATACAGATACGTCATGGTATCGTTTCGTTCCTTCCACCAATGACTGCCCCTGTGCCACAAGGTAACTACAGCCAAAATGGCAAGCGAGCCCTGTAGGTACTACGGCCAATTGCCAATTGACATGCAGATAACTCACATTACAATGGGTTATATTATTGGAGAGCAGGCGCAGCAATTAAGGTGAATATTTTCTAATTTGCATTAGAAAGACAATAAAAAAATCAAGAACTATATGAATTAACACACGTTACATTTCACACTGCATTAATTTGCAAAAATCCGCTAGTGACCCGCGACAATGGTAACAAACCGATAGATTCGGCTATGCTCTAGGCACTAGGTGCACGGGCTTCGCAGCGATGAGTGCAGAGCCGCCCACTCACGATTGATTGACAGTTCACCGAGGCGTTTTGTCGATGAACCGAAATTAAAAGGCGGCGAAGCAATGTGCGCCACGCCGCCTTGCGCCTTTCAGACCGCCGAATTGCGCTTCACAAAATCGATAAGTTCATCTACTTGAGCGAATGCCAGCCCCGTTACAGTATCTGCACAGCCGTAGTAAAATGCCAGACGCCCCGTTGGCGCATCAGCAAGAGCCGCGCACGGAAACGCTACATTGGGTACATCGCCCACACACTCATAAATTGTTTGTGGCGACATGATATATGGAGCAGTACGGTATATCACCTTCCACGGCTTATCAATATCCAGTAGAGCGGCGCCGGTACTATAAACAAAGCCATTGCAGCTCGTTAGCACCCCGTGGTAGATAAGCAGCCATCCTTCAGTCGTCTCTATGGGGATTGGGCCAGCGCCTATTTTAGTGGACTGCCACCCGCCCTTGGTTCCCATAACAAACCGATGCTTTCCCCAGAATGTCATATCAGGGCTTTCGCTGTAGTAAATATCACCGAATGGCGTATGGCCATTATCGCTTGGGCGGCTTAGCATGGCGTAGTGACCGCCTATCTTGCGCGGGAAGAGCACCCCATTCCGATTGAAAGGCAGAAATGCATTCTCCAGTTTGTAAAACGACTTAAAATCGTTCGTATAGGCCACGCCTATAGTTGGACCATGGTAACCATTACACCATGTGATGTAGTACCTGTCCTCAATCCAGCATACGCGCGGGTCGTAGCCATACTCCCACCGAACCACCTCCGGATCCTCGGCATTAAAATGAATACGTTCTGGGGAGAGAGTCCAATTAATCCCATCGTCACTGCGTCCGGAGTGCAGCTGCATCTCCCGCCTATGATCATCGCAACGAAATACTCCTGCAAATGTGCCTTCGAAGGGTACAACCGCGCTATTAAAGATGCTGTTGGAAGTTGGGAGCAGATTTCGCGGAATGATGGGGTTAGCTGTGTACCGCCATACCACACCTGATTCGCCGTGTGGCTTCTCCTGCCAGGGAATGTTTGAAAGTGCCTCACCAAGAATTGTAGCCATGTAATCTCATCCTTTTGTTTGTCTCACGCCGCCGCACATTGCTATGGGACAATGTCGCGGCATCATTGTGTTTCACTGTTAGCGTCCTGATTTTGGAGGTGGACCAGTAGTACCACGCACGACCAGAGTTGTACCCATCTTTCTCACACAATAGGAGGCAGGTATACCACTGGAAATCTTAATGGCAAACTCCACAGCAAGGCGCCCAATCTGTCTTGCGGGTTGTCGTATAGTTGTTAGGTTGGCAGTTATAGCTGCCGGCGGCGCATCATCGAAACCAATAACCGAAAGATCCGCGGGAACTTTCACACCACGCCTGTTGAAAGCGCCAATTAACGCAAGAGCATGGTTATCGTCGCCTGCAATAAGGGCAGTGGGAGCTGGAGTCGCTTGCAATAGGAAATCCACCACTAAATCGGGGTCAAAATTGTAATCTTCAGGGCGTAACATTTGCCCACGTTCAACTCCGCTAATTCTTACCGCTTCCTCAAACGCGGATGCACGTTCATCCAAATCGTTGCTGCCACGAGCAATTACATAGGAGACCCGCCTATGCCCCAAGGCAGCTAGGTGTTCCACCGCCAGGAATATGCCTTCTCTGTTATCTACGGTAATAGCTCCCAGCCCGTCAGGAACCGTTGCTGCATACAGAACCACTGTGGGAAGATGCGACACCGCTAAATCCTGAAGCACCTCAGCGGGAAACAAATTGGCAGCTATGATAAGTGAGTCGACGCGCCCATCCATAAACACCCGCGCGCATTTTCGATAATCACGTTCAGGAACGTCCATGTAGAAGAGCATACTTGGCCATACTGGT
>JAJYCW010000092.1 GCA_021777995.1 bacterium | reverse complement strand
AAATATACCGGATGAGCGCGTGCCGGATGGCACCAGTGAAGATGACAACGTTGTCGTGCGGACCTCTGGTGTTCACCGCGAATTCTCCTTCACACCACGTCCCCACTGGGAGGTAGGCGAGAGTTTAGGCATTTTGGACATAGAGCGCGGAATCAAGCTTAGTGGCTCACGTTTCTATGTCTTGAAGGGGGCTGGCGCCGCACTGCAGCGAGCCCTTATTTCGTTCATGCTCAGCCTGCACATAGATCACCACGGATACACCGAAGTCTACCCACCGTATGTGGTAAAGCGTGAATGCCTGGTTGGAACCGGACAACTGCCTAAATTCGCAGATAACCTCTATCACGACGCAGAGGAAGACTTCTGGCTGGTTCCAACCGCAGAGGTACCTGTGACGAATCTTCATCGTGACGAAATCCTGGATTCCTCCCAACTACCCATCAAATACGTGGCCTACACGCCCTGCTTCCGACGCGAAAAGATGTCGGCAGGGCGCGATGTTCGTGGTATCAAGCGAGGTCACCAATTCGACAAGGTGGAAATGGTCCGCCTGTGCAGCGCAGATGACTCCAATGCCCAACTTGAAGAGCTTACCGCCAACGCAGAGGCAGTGTGCGCTGCTTTGGGACTTGAATATCGCACAGTGCTCGTGTGCACAGGTGAAAAAGGCGAATTCAACACCATGCAGTATGACATTGAGGTATGGGCGCCCGCCAGCAAAGGGGAAGAGGGCGGCGAATGGTTAGAAGTTTCGTCATGCTCGAATTTTGGTGCTTATCAGGCACGGCGAGCTAACATTCGCTACCGTCCTGCTGCGGGTTCCCGCCCGGAGTTCGTGCATACGCTCAATGGGTCAGGCTTAGCGCTTCCACGTGTAATGATCGCAATTCTTGAAAACTATCAGCGAGAAGACGGCAGCGTGGAAATACCTGACGTTCTTCGGCCATTCATGGGCGGACGCACAAGCATTTCCCAAGGATAGAAGCACCAGTGATTGGCACAAAGCGCAGGATTGATCCCAATCATTTCTGGTGTCAATAAAATACCAAAGAACACATCGCTGCTACGTTTTTCCAGGAGGCATGGATGATCTGCAAGAATTGTGGACTGGATACACAACCTGGGCCAGTATGTTCACACTGCGGTGCTGCGCTGTCACAATCGAACGACCGTGCCGCTGAAGCGCAGCCAGCATCTGTGCCGGGTGCAACAGCTGCATCCGGGGCGCAACGGAAAGTGCCAGTGCCAGGGGTAGTTCCGCGTGCCGGACGACAGGCCCAGGCGTCGGGGTACGTTCCCGTACCTCGTGGGCCGGCTTCCGTTAATACCCAGGCCGAGGCTGTTGTTGCTGCTGCAGCAGCCCCTATCGCATCGGTAAGTGTGCAGGCTACAGCAACCGGACATGTTGAAGAGTCGCTGCCCATTAAAGAAGCTGTTCCCACTGCCCGTAAGCTCGAAGAGCCCTCCATTGCGGCTCCTGCGGTGGTAGAAAACGAGCCAGTAGAGCCACGCGGTACAATGTTTCCACCTGTCTCTGCGGTACAACAAAACGCGGCAGCCAAACCGGTGGAGGCTCCCCGGAAACGCGTACATGTGGATGATCTGGAAATTGACGAGGTCAAGATACATCGTTCCCCTGCCGTAGGGCTGGCAATGTATGTCGGAATCATGGTCCCCGTTCTTGGCCTGTTGGCGGCAGTAGGGCACTTCCTACCTGCGGTGTATGTAATTGGCTGGATTGCAGCCCAATTTGCCGGGGGACTGCTTCTGCCACTGTTACGTGTCACCCCGTTTTCCGATGAAGATTCGGACGATATTGCACTGGCAGTTGTTCTTACGTTTCTGTTCGGCCCAGCCGCAGGGTTTGTCATTTACCTGCTCATTGGCCTTTTGAAGCAAAACATTAACGCCTCGATAGCAGGCTGCCTGTTTGTAGCCACCCTCTGCCGCATCACGGTAGATGTCGCCCGTCCTCAGGCCGGTGCAATGAACATTGTGCATGTTCTGATGTACACCATGCCCTTTACGCCTATTCACAATGCCGAGCACCTGGCGCTGGGCTGGCCTCTTATAAGAACATTGTTGCTGGACTGGATGAGTCTGGTGACGCTACTAGGTTGGATTGCAGCAGTGATGTTTAGAAAGCTGGACGAGTAATATGGCAGCAGGTGAACCGTGGCGCGTGTCGCTGCATGGCGGTCATAGCGGTGAGTTTTGCGACCACGCCGAGTCTACGTTGCGTGAAATGATAGCGGCGGCCGCCGATGCAGGCTACTGCACATTTGGCGTTACCGAACATGCCCCCCGCACGGAAGAGTTTCTCTACGCGGAAGAACGGGTACTGGGATGGAATGCCGCCTACCTTCAGAAGCTGTTCAATGCTTACGTTTCCGAAGTAAACCGCCTTGAGCAGGAGTATCGCGGCCGTCTACAGGTACTACGCGGATTTGAAATGGAAGTTGTCCCCCAGAATTCCTACAAGACGTGGATGTCCGAGCTTCGCTCCATGCGCCTACCAAACGGCGATGCTGCATTCGACTATGCCGTTGGCTCCGTGCACTTTGTGGGGGGACACCAATTAGACGGCAAACAGGATGCCTTTGAGGGCGCAATTGACTTCGCGGGATCATTGGAGGCACTGGCCGTTATGTACTACGACCAGGTAGCTGAAATTGCAGAGGTATTGAAGCCGGAGGTCATAGGACACTTTGACCTTATCAAGAAAAACATCATACGGGGCGGTCTTGATGTCTCTGTCCTCTCCAGCAGCCTTGTGCGGCAGGCAGCAAGCCGCGCACTGAACGCGGTGCAGCAGGCTGGCTCAATTCTCGACTTCAACCTAGCCGGTTGGCGAAAAAATCTTGGTGAGCCCTACCCTTCGGCACACCTGCTGCGCGAGGCCGATTCCCTGGGAATTGGGTTCTGCTTTGGTGATGATAGTCATAGACCAACCGAGGTTGGAGCTGGGCTCGAGCAGGGTCGAACCTTTCTGCTGGAGAACGGCATTCGAACCGTGACTACGCTTACCAAACAGCTCGATGGAAACCTCAAACGAGAGATCCTACCTCTCTAGCGCCATTGGCAACTAAATTAGGACTGTTAAGGGTAAAATTCTTCTGCCAATATTGGGGTCAGGCAGATGCACAAGCGCGGGGTACATTGAGGAATGAAACTTTCAGTCATTACAGACGAAATATCACAGGATTTTGAGCACAGCCTGGATGTCATGCAAGAATTTGGCGTGAAGGGCGCAGAACTAAGGGGTTTGTGGAACACCAACATCGCAGACCTAACCGATGAACAGGCAGAGCGAGCAAAGGCTGCACTGATCAGCCGAGATATGCAGGTTGTCGCACTTTCAACACCGTTTTATAAGTGTGATCTTTACGAAGGTTCAGACAACTCCAGTAATGGACCGCTTCATCTTGCACAACCGCGACCTCTCGGCGATCAATTGAAGGTTCTCCATCGTTGTGTTGAACTGGCGCAGTTTTTTGGCACGAACAAGCTGAGAGTTTTTACTTTCTGGCGCAAAATGGCTATCACGGACGAAACCTACTCAGTCCTCAAAGAGACCTTCGTCGAGCCTCTCAAGATTGCTGCGGCTGCGGGAATGACTCTGCTTCTCGAGAATGAGCATGCCTGCCTTATGGGTTCTGGTGCGGAGGCCGCGCGTTTAGCATCGCTGATAAATTCACCACAATTTAGAATTTGTTGGGACCCTGGCAATGCATTTGCTCTTGGGGAGAACGCCTTTCCGGATGGGTACGAGGCTGTAAAGCCGTGGATTTCCCACGTTCACGTGAAAGATGCGGTCCGGGTAACAACTGCACAGCGGGGTGAGCATGCCCAATTTTGCGAGATGGGTACTGGTCAAATTGGTTATGAGGCGCAATTCGCCGCTTTGCGGCAGGATAATTACGCCGGCTGGATCTCTCTTGAAACGCACTACAGCCCAACGTCGGGCTCTGGTCCCGAAGGTAAAGGGACCCCAGAGGACGCCTCACGCGCATGCCTAAAATATTTAAACAGGGTGCTGGAACAGTAGTCCACCAGCCCCGCAGGGACTAATTACGAATGCCATCTTTTTTCGACCGTCTCCGCAATCTGCCGTCCGCGATGCTATCTATTAGCGCATGGAGGCGCTTTGTACAGAAGTACGGCACATACTGCTCAATTCTAATGCTATTCGCGCTTATGTTCGGGTTCGGTTGGAATCAGTTTGGCAGCGGTGGTTGCGGTAAGGCGCCTGTAGGAGTTACTAACCCAATTGCCATGAAGGTGAATGGCATATCCATCACTCAAAAGCAGGTGGCAGCAGCACAGAGCCAGGCACTACAGCAGGAAGAGAGCAGCGCGCAGGCAACTGGTGAAGCGAGCGTTGCCCAGGCCTATGCCACAGCGGTGGTATGCTCGTGACCGATACGGTCGTTAAGCAGATTGCCGCGAAAGATAGTGTAACCGTTGCACCTTCCATGATCGACACTACGATCAACACCGAAAGGCAGCAACTCGGCATCAAAAACGACTCAGATTGGCAGTCGTACCTCAGTCAGCGAGGCATCACCGAATCCCAACTGCGAAAAAGTATGGCCTCTGACCCGAGGATGTTAGTGCAGGCACTTACCGATTACTACAAGAGCAAAACCCAGGTCACCTTGCAGGACGTTAACAATCAAAATGTGCAGGTAAACCTTTGCGAGGTCTTCGTGCCTGTAGGTAAGTTTGCATTTGCGCCACCCACGGCTCCCAGCCTTTCGGACTCGCAGGCCAAGGCAAAAATCACGGGCTTCTACAACAAGGTGAAGGCCGGTTCAAGTTGTCGCGCTATTGCCGGCGCAAACCCATTGCAAAAGGGAATTATTGCGAACAACGGCGTCACCGGATTTCAACCTGAATATCCACTTAGCCCGTCACCGCTAGACCCCGGCACGGCGTTCGACAATGCTGTACATGCCACAAAGGTGAACGATGTCACTCCAGTCACTCCCACCACGGGCATTCTAAAGGGCTATGCGTTCGCCAAAGTACTTGGCCGGAAAACGGTTGTACCCAAGGGATGGAACGCCGCGGCGGCAAAGCAGCAACTCGTTTCGGCTCGCGCAAATCAACAGCTGGAACAAGACGTTCAGAATGCAACCAGCACGGCTAAGGTAGAGGTGATGGATGTGACCCTTAAGCCCTACTACGACATGTTCCAGATTGCCCAGGTCGAACACCAGATGATGCAGGGAGGTGCTTCCAACGCTCCCGTACCATCGGCTGCCCAAATTACGGCGATCCAGAATCAGATGGCCATCGACTTCGCCGCCGCACTTAAGGCAAAACCCTCGGATCCTGTTGCCGCCTACATGGTAGCCCAAGACATTCAACAGAACAAGCTCAATGCAAAAGGAGTTACTCCTCAGCAGCGCACGGCGTACCTGCAACAGTTGGTAACACTTTACAACACGGTGCTCAACAGTACCGAGGATCGCGATGTACGATTTGCGCTGGCCGATACGTACCGACAGCAAAAGGACTTTGCAAATGCTAACTCACAGTACGAGCTCATTGCCAAGTTTATGGGCCAGAGTCCTCCCAATACTCCGCAGCTTGATCAACAATACATAACCTACTACCAGCGCCTTGCCAGTGCATTTTCAGCCATTGGTAAACCAGACGAAGCAGCAGAAATGCAGAAGCAGATTGCTGCCATTCAGAAGCAGATACCTGCAGACCAGGCGCGCCAGGCCGCTATTGAGAAGCAGCAGGCAGCGGAACAGGCAGCACAGCAGGGTGGTAATCAGGTATCACTGCCCCCGGGCGGAAGTACCACCTCAACCGTGGTCCCGCCGGCTCCTGCGTCTAAAGGCAAACCTGCCTCAACAAAGCCGTAGGTCGTAGGTGACACAATCGTCGGCTGCAGGCACACTCTATATCGTAGGTATGCCGTTAGGTAACCCAGGCGACATTACGCTGCGCGCGCTCTCTTTATTGAGGCGCGCGCAGCTTGTTCTGGCGGAACATCCTGGTACCACCAATAGATTGCTGAACACTCACGGGATTACTACCCCCTGTGAACGCTATTCGCCGGGAGATACGATGCGATACCTGCAAATGATGACCACAGGGTCAAACATTGCCCTCGTATCCGATGTTGGGCTTCCCGGCATAGCCGATCCCGGCACAGCTATCATTGATGCGGCGTGGGTCAACGGCCTGCCCGTCGATATTGCCCCTGGTGCAAGCGCTGTCACCGCAGCTCTTGCAATTTCGGGTCTGTTTACGCAGCGTTTCCAGTTTTTTGGCTTTCCCCCCAGAAAAACGGCAGATCGCAGTGAGTTTTTTAAGGAAATCGCCGATTATAACGGAACCATAGTCATGTACGAAACCAGACGCGGTCTGCGCTCGACGTTGAAAGATCTGAACCGGACGTTGGATCCAAAACGACGAATGCTTGTCGCGGGTGGAATGACAACACCCCGGGCTGTACTTCGCCGGTGTGCTGTGGCCGACGTTAATTCTCATGAATACCTGGAACTAGCAGCTCGCCGCGGGCCGTTTACGTTAGTGATCGAACGATAACAGCTGTGCCGTGTCCTGCATATTTGCACAGATTTCTAGTAGCATAAAAGGAATTCGTCAAACTGAAGATCGTTGGCATGAAAATTGCACTAATGGTACTGTACGACCCGCACAAACGGGTCTGCCTAGATAATCACTGTGGAACCGTCTGCAGTGAGTAACGATGGAGGAGTACCGCGAAAAATGGAAATCATGAGCGAAAGACAGAGCTCTCTGATCCTTAATTCGGCGGAGCCAGATGCTTTGTACAGCAGCCCCGACACCTTTGTAAAGCGCAACGGTGCTCGTGGCGGCGTAGACGTACGTGCGACGGCAGTAAAGGACGATGGCATAGCTGCCTGCTTCCTCCCTAAAGATAACAACTATTGCGACCCGCGAATAAACGTTAAGGAAATTAACTACGCCGCTGCTAAGCGGTTTTGCGACATTGTTATTGCTGTTGTGCTGCTCATCATTACTTCACCCATTCTGTTGATATCGGCTCTCCTTGTACAATTTACCTCTAAGGGCGGTATCATCTTTGGGCAGGAGCGTGTGGGCAAGGGCGGCAAGCGGTTTACGTGCTACAAGCTTCGGTCCATGTGTGCCGATGCAGAGGCGCGTAAGGCTGGATTGATGAAGAATAATGAGGTTTCTGGTCCTGTATTCAAGATGAAAAGGGATCCCCGAATCACTCCCGTTGGTCGTTGGCTGCGCATGTTTAGCATAGATGAACTACCACAATTGTGGAACGTCATCAAGGGGGAAATGTCTATTGTTGGTCCGCGGCCCCCAATTCCCTCCGAAGTGGAAAAATACACCGATCATCAGTTGCAAAGACTTGCAGTTCAACCCGGTCTTACATGCCTTTGGCAGATCAACGGGCGCAGCAACGTTGAGTTCGATCGCTGGGTAGAGCTTGACCTTCTCTACATCGAGCAGATGTCCCTTAAAATGGATATCATGATCGTCCTAAAGACTATCCCAGCCGTGGCTTTCAGCCGCGGAGCTCACTAGGTTTCAACCAGAGTACCTCACCGTCTACGGAGAGGTACTCTGGTTTTGCTTTGTTCGGAATACTACGCCACCTAGCCTCCCGTTTGCATGTCCCGGTTGAAGACAATCTAGTCACCTCCAGCAGCAACATAGCCTCTCTGTAAGGCCGCTTCCCTACTCATGTAGGTACCTCGCCTCGTTCGTCCATACCATCGCTGACTGCTGGTAAAGAATTTACCGGAATTTGTGTTTACCCATACCTGATCACTATTACCGGCGGCAGGTGCAGAGGTTGCGGCGACTGGCACCGAAGGTCGAACCTCATAGGCACCATATCCCTTGCCGCCCCCAGCGTGCCGACTCATTTCGTTGTAAAACCTGTGGCGAGGATAGTGCGACAATGGCAGGGTACTATGAAAAACCTGCTGATAGGCTGTAATCCAATTGGTCGCGATCATCTGTTGGGCCTGTTTCATTCCCAATCTACCGCTGCACACAAGATCGTGCAGGCGATTTTCCAACTTGTCCTTTACATGCGCATTCCAGGGCTGCGTGTTCATCGGTTGCGGCCACAGGTTTTTCTCGTCATTTGAGCCACCAATTTCAAGTGGAATCAGATGATCCACTTCGTATTGGTGTGGGCCGTGGTGCATTATGCCGTATTCACGGTATACGGCTTCTTTTTCCTCAATCGGAACGTCCCTTGCATTACGCGCGTAGTCCGGCGTACAAACATCCGACATGGTAACGGAAAGCACTGCCCCGGGGGTATATTGGGCGTTAGGTAGAAACTGCTGAAGTCCTGCGGTACCGGTATTAGCCTGAGCGTTGCTTGCAGGGTGACAACTTACTAACATTGGGCATAGTACCCACGCGGTAAACAGAGCAAGCGATGGAAACCGAACTACTTTAACCATAGCGGACCTACTTTCTGCTGCCAGCTAATCTGCGGTCGCCTCGACTGGTACTTGTGACGGAACCAGCAGGCCAGCGGTGTAAATCACGGCGCATACAAGCAATCCAGTGTACATTGGCTGCCAGCCCAACGGAAACGAAGGATTGTTAATTCCACCGTGCATCCAGCCGTCTATCAGGCAGACCAAGGCGGTACATCCTCCTCCAAGCATAGAAGCAAACGCATAATTAGCGGGTGGTTTTAGGCGTTGATCCTTCGTATATGCGCCTAGCAAGGGACAGAGCATTGCGGGCACGAAAACGTTACCAAAAGCATACCACTGCTCAACCACAGATGGAATGAGTAATGCGACACCAACTGCCATTATGGCTGTTGCGGCTAAGCCCCACCGTGTATAACGGGGAACGGTATCAGCGTTGGGATCGTTCTTCAATCGCCAGATAAAATCGCGTCCAACCGTTAACGCCGATACAAATGTGTACGATACCAAACTCGCCATAACGGGAGCCAGCATTCCGGTATAGAAAAGTCCCTTCAAGCCAGCCGGCATGATCCGCTCTGCAAGTTCAGGATAGGCATAGGTTGCATCGACCAGGTGCGGAATGAGCGCTCGCGCATAAAGTCCAGTGGTAGTGCTCATTATGTCGAACACAAACCAGCAGCAAATAGCAATCAGAATTCCCTTCACAGCAACTCCAGGCGTGCGAGCAGCATAACATCTTTGATGGAAGGTAGGATCGGTGAACGTTACTAATGCTATGAAAAACCAGACAACCACGTAGCCTGCTCCCTGGCCGGCGTGGGGGTTACCCAATAAATTAAGCGAATAGGCAGGAAGCACATGGGGTGCGAGGATTGTCCGCAAACCAAAGTGAACAATGCACACAGTAAGCGCGGCGGCAAATCCGGTAAACATCAGCAGGAACTGTACCGTGTTAACCCTCACGTCACTGAGGAAACCTCCGCGAAAAACGTACACTAACGAAAAGAACGTACCGACCAGAATGGATGGAACCAGATGCCACCCAAAGAGCATCTTGAGAAGTATGCCGGCCATGAGCACGTATGCACTTGGAGAGGCATATATAAACGTTACGAGCGCACCTAACAGCGCTGTTTTGCGGTCGTATTCCAACTCAAGTTTGTCGGCAATGGTATAGCTTGAAGTAGACCCCTGTCTAACCCGTTTAGCCAGGAACACTGCAAAGACCAGTGCCATCACATAGTACGGCAAGCTGTTTGCTGTCCATGAAACGACACCCGACGAGTAGACAAACTCGCCAACTCCTAATACACCGCCATACCAGGTAGCAACTAGCGTAGCCACAAATATTGGCAGCCCCAGGTTTCGGTCGGCGATGAGGTAAGTCTCGGCATCCTTCTTGCGGGGCCAAAAGCCAGCTGCTAGCAGAAACAGTAAATACAAGCCAGGTACTAGCCAATCAATGGGTTGAAAATGCGCGCGCAAGATTAGCCCATTCCCGTCAGGTGGCAGATAAATGCACTTCCTGTCGTCATTGTGATTTCTACGTGTTCCTCAACAGCAACATTGCTCACGGCGCGGGTTCCAGGCTCCAGAGAGGACGGAAGCTCCCATTTGAGACCACTAGCCCAACAGGAACTGCGTTGTGCCGCAATAATAGAGATTGTGTCACCAACCTTAGTCTGTAAAGAGATGCTTGCAGGCGCAGTTACAGCGCGTATAATACCGTTTTCATCCGCTATGGTAAGATCTACCTGGCCACCGTAACGAAGCAGTAACGAATAGTTTGCCAGCATGTGGTCTGGTCGTCCTCCAGATGCGCCAATGACGGTAATCCTTCGCGCACCTGATCCAAGTGCGATTTGTAGTGTTTTCTCAAGATCGCCGTAGTTCTGGTCGGGCGTGTGTATCCACTCAAGATGCTCCCATCTGACTCTCATCTCGGGGGTTATGCTGTCGAAATCACCGCACACACTGTGTGCGGTGATCCCCAGGACATCGAGTTTTCCCGCGGCACCATCAGTTACCAGTATTCGCTCGTGGGTTTTTGCAAGCGATCGAGCCAGGTCAGCCGATGGACCATCTCCATTCGCTAATATAAGGACACTCGTCAATAACGAGGGCTCCATCAGTCACAAAGCCCATAGTAGGTGCCGTAGCTGTTTCCGTCACCAGGTGCGTTTGGGTCTATCTGCCCGCTACGGCCCCCGCTTGGGCACACAACCTCATTGTCAAACGCAGCACTGCTCACTACAAATTTGGAGTGCCCATCGGCGAAAACGACGCCGCCTCCCCTGGGGTGCCATTGCGTGTAGTAATCAGGGATATAGCCATATTTTGCGTCGGTTCCAAACCACGGGAACATCTCATCACGCATCATTCTTGTCTCCGCAGGATACGCTAGACCAGCAAGAGTGTTAATCTGGGTGGTAGTGTAGTAGCTGTTGTTCTCGCTTGATTCGTTGGCAATTGTCGTGAATACACCATGGCAAAACCGATAGCTGCTCCCATAACAACTCGCGTAGGTGGTTCGACCAGGGCAGCCATAATTTGGGTCGGAAAGCGCCGTGCCTCCCTGATCGTCAGGACACGCAAAAATGGTCTTGTCTTTAGTATAGGGAAGCAGTTCTACCTCCACGCCTTTGTGCAGAGGATCGCCGGCCCACGCTCTTGTCGTGGTGTTTGGAACCTCTGTATTGTAAGCATAGAAAATCGGAAACGTTTCATCATAGTCCTGCGTGTACATCTCTAATGCCAGCCCTATCTGACGCGTGTTTGAAAGGCAGACTGTTGCCCGCGCCTGCTCGCGTGCCTGAGCGAACACAGGGAAAAGAATGGCAGCAAGGATAGCGATGATCGCTATAACCACCAGCAACTCTATGAGCGTAAATCCGCGACTGTTTTGGTTCATTAAGATTCTCCTCTTGCCGGGAACCGTAATGGCAAGCGGCGGTGCAATTCGACACACAAATAAAAAACCGCATGGCTCTTGTAAAGAGGTGCGGCAGATATGTGCGTGGAACACACGATCGCCTCCCTCCGTCGGTATTACCCGAATCAGGTTAGCAGGGTTGAGCGCGAACGCTCTCTCAGCCGATTAAAGCACCCCTGGCGCTATTATTCAGTTGTAAACAATCATGAATATACCCTTAACCTGCAGTTACCTGTCAAGTCTCGTCGGGCCCTAGGAGGACAAACAGTCCCAACATTTCGGTAGCAATCACCTCGGCCCCAGCGCGGTGCGCGCAGGTTCACCAGGCTGCTGGCGCTGCTCACGCTGAGTGACCTCACCCCGGCCGCTCGCGCGGCCACCCCTCTCCCGGGCACTCGCTGCGCTCGTTGAGCGAGGGGTGCAGAGGGGTTTGTGGAACGCGATAGGTGCACGCCGTTGCCGCGGTGTACCCCTCTCTCAGCGCCAGAGGCGCGCCCGGGAGAGGGGTCGGTGCGAAGCACCGGGGGTTAGGTTACGCTCGCGCTAGTTGCTTTCAGGGGGGTGCGGTTAGTAGTCGCTCGTTGCCCACCGCCGCCACTTGTCCGCGACGGACCTGCCAACACCGTCAAGATCGGGAAATGCGGAAGCGGCCGTAACTCCAATTCCCGCAAGTTCGTCGGCAATGGATGGAACGCTGTCCTGCTCTATGACAATCTCGTCGATCGCGCGGTAACTGGCTTCGCGGTGAAGCTGATTTACCAGCGCATCGGTCGACATACCGTAAAGGATCAGCCGGCTGCCTTGTGCGTTTATTCTTCTAGAACTGTGATCAAAGTCGAGAAGGAGTGGCTGGAGCGGCATCGGGAGCTGCTCGCGGTCAGATTGGTGCATTGGAAGGTAAATTTCCTCCCACTCGTCGCCGCCCCTTAAAATGTGTTTGTTCTTTTCTAAATATCTGAGCCAATTTTCTTTGTGCTGTGCCTCGGCAGCTGGTTCGCTCAAATGGGTGATCATTCGGTCGGGCTCCAACACAAATACGCGGGGTCTGCAATCCCTTATTGCATCGCGAAGAGCAAAATAGAGTGCAATGAGCGGTTGGTCTGTCCAATCGAGGAGCCTTGTGGGACCACCATGATGCTGCATTAGGAAGTAGTCGTCCCAATCCTCGTCCTGTGCGCAGGACCTGCACTCCTGGAACTGTGCAGCGCCGTGTTGAAAATTGCAAAACAGCAGGTATTCTTGCTTTAGGATGGCCTCAACATCTTTAATTCTGCTTGGGTGGCGCTCAGGACCGCTTACATAGTTAACCGGACGGTATATGGTTGGTTTTAATTTGCGGGCCCCAAAGTCATCCGATTCACCCCTAAACCATATTTCGTCATCAGGACGCAGGTTCCACCCTCGCCTTAAGTCGGCAACCGCTTTTAAATATGCGCCCAGGTTACAAACGGACGCGTTGGTCTCTGGCATATAGAATTTCCTTCCGCTGAATTACTAGGTTGCTTATTGGCGCCATGAGCGGCACAGTACGTGCTGACCCAACTTCCTTCCCACGAATTTGGAGCGACTGCACGGTTGTGAGTGGATGAAAGGAGTTCAACAAGAGATTGACATATTGCGACCGAACGGGACCAAGTCTAAAGCCCTCAGCAGAAATGTCGACCACGGGCGCCTTTTAGTTGCGGTAACCCGGCACAACCGCTTACCTACCGCCTGGTTACCAGCCGCGCATCAACAGCTGTTTTACGCTGTGGGCATTGAGTACTTTTGTGCAGGTATCCCAATCCGCGTCTTCCACTTTGCTGTACTTCTGGTCGAAGGGGTTTCGAGTTTTTAGTGCACGGTCAATCAGCTTGTTTGCGGCCGCCTCTTCCTGTAATGCCACATGAACCCAAACATCCTCCAGGGTGTCGGGTATTTGGCCAAACAGGTTGTGTATCTGCAACAGCCTATCGGCGAGGACCTTGTGAACGCGGTCTTCTACGGAATCTTTATACCGCAGATTGGCGATATAGATTTCGCGGCGCTTTTGACCGATGCGCTGGATGCGGCCCTTTCGTTGTTCAAGGCGCGTGGGGTTCCACGGAAGGTCTATGTTAATGAGCGTACCCAGGTTTTGCAGGTTGAGCCCCTCTGCGGCGGCATCGGTGCCCAGGAGGAGTGTAAGATTTCCCATGCGCACCCGCTCCTTCAGCTCGTTGCGATCGCAGGGGTAGAAGGTCTTTGCGTGCCAGTAACCGGATCGTGCGCTTCCCGCATAGAGGCCAATGTCCACGTCCGCTAGCTGCTCTAGATTGGCTAGCTCACCGCCCATCCACAGCACTGTATCGTAATACTGCGAGAACAGTATGCATCCCAGATCGACCCAACGGCCATCAGATCCTGGCACTGGATCGAGAAGGTAGTGCAACACCGCCTCGAGTTTGGGATCACGGGTCCCTGCCAGATCTAAAAGCTCGCGGCAACGGCGCAACGATGCACGCTCGGCAATGGAGAGCTCTCTCATTACAATTCGCCTATCTAACCCCTGAGGTGCCAGTTCCATATCATCTTCGTACTCATCGTCGTCCGTGTCTTCGAGATCGTTGGCTGCTTCCGGAAGGTATTCGTCTAGTAGGCGTAACACCGTGCGGCGCCCCGCCTCCACGGAGCTACCGAGGCGCCGAAGCACCAGGGTTTTAAGAAATCCCGCACTTTTCACCCGCTGTTGCAACAGCTCGCAGAAACGTTCTGCCTCGTGGTAGGCATCCAGAGCATAGCTACCCAGAGTTATCGCACTGTTGTCGTCTTCTCCAAACAGCTTCACATGTACTCTGGGAAGGTAGTATTCACCGGTATGCGGGTTCACCTCGCGCTCAAGGTAGTCTCGGGTTCGGCGTACTATACACCGAAGCAAAGGATTGTAGCGAGTTCCAAATTCCGGGAGTAATTCGGACCGAATCCGCACTTTACGAAATGCAGATGGCAGCCGACCGATGCTCTCTGGCGGAAACTGCCAGCGGCTATCCTCTGCCTCCAGTTTATCTCGGATAGCGCTGAATATTTCGCCTTCAAACCGTGATGGCAGCGGGTCGCGCACAAACTCCCAACCGTCGCGAACATCGTCGGCAGGCACGGTCGCCCCGCCGGTAGCAATCGCCAGGCATTCGCTCGCTGTGTACCAGCGACTGCTGCGTGTTTTACCACCTAAAACGCCGTCATTACCGTACGAGAGCATATAGAGCAGATCCCACACCTCTACAGGGTGCAGTTGTACGGGTGTTGCGGTAGCGAAAAGCATACTCGTCGTCTTTAGGCCAATCTTGAGCAGAAAATCCATGAGATTGTTAGGCGTGGGGCATCCGTCTATCTCATCTGGGTCGGCATCCACTTTGGGCACTTTCCGACGCCGCGCGCGGTGAGCTTCATCCACAATGACGCATGTGTACTGCCTACCAAGGAGTTGATTCAGCACCTCATCCTGGCCCCGCACCACCAATCCCTGCGAAACGAGACCAATGCGCCGCGGGCAGCGGCCGATAGCCTGTGGCCCTTTAGCGGGGTATTCCAGGTCGTTCTCGTCTATCCACGCATTGCCGTTCCAACGGGCCGACGGTATCCCGAGGAGGTCCAGAAGCTCGTCCTGCCATTGTTGAAGGAGGGACTTTGGAGCCAGCACCAAAATTGCGCCGCCATCGGGCTGTTCCAGCGCCATGAGGAGCGCCGCCAATGCAAGCTGCACGGTTTTCCCAAGGCCTACCTGATCTGCCAGCAGTAACCTCGCCCCGCCAAGGCGATGTCGTTCTAAGGCGATGCGCGCAAAGTATTTCTGGTGTGGCCAAAGACCCTGGTCACGCCGGTAGATTGGGGTTTCTACTGCCGCCGAAGCAGCAGCGGCGTTCGCGTCCGACACCAGCGGTAATTCTGAGGGTTCGATTACCTTCCGTTCAACGATTCGTTGAATGTCATGGCGAATGAACGGGCAGCAGGCGAGATCCACTGCCCTGGCGTCGTTCCACAGTGCATCGAATTCTTCTTGCACCCACTCGACAGACGCAGGATCATCGTCCTCCCAAACAAGTTCATAGTTGAGCGTCCACCCGGCCGCGGTTTCATTTACGCTGCCCAGGAACACGGATGCTGTGCCGTCGCACTGACGGATCACACCCGCCTTGCCGTGAATGAGGCCGAACGCAGAATTGGGTAGCACGCGAACTTCCAGGTGCCCTGAGGTTAGCGCCCTGTACAATGCCTGGTAACGGGGAAGGGCGGCGGGCGGTGCTGTTTCTGGCCGGCTGTTACACCAACTCCGTCGTAGAGCGGCCTGTGCCGCCGAGGCGGTTGCAAAATCCTGAGGGTCGATATCTGAATTGCATACAATACGCACCGGCCCACGAACGCCCTCCAGTGCCTCGCCTGCGATCTCTAGGAGACTGGAGCAGAAGTAGCCCGCAATGCGGTCGTAACTAGCGGCGCCCTGCAACCGCGTCGTGAGCACGGTTTTGACGAGAGGCGTTCGCCTGCTGGAGTGCCGCTGCAGCATTATAAATGATCGTTCCTGAGCCGACCCGCGAGAATGCGCGCCCCGTCGCTGTCGCGCTGCCATTTCGCCATGTCAGTTGTGTCGCCGAGGCGTGCGAGCCAGTCCAGTAAAAGTATAAAGAGTTCTCGCTTGCTCCAATAGTCCTGCCCAAAGGTATGCCGCAAATACTGCACTGCCGTTTCGGCGCTTTCCGTCGTCACTACCTCCCGAACAGCGAACAGCAGGTGACGGGTAGGTGACGCAGAGAACGGGTGAGGGCCTTTTGCCGCTGGGCGCCCACGCATCGAGCCTGCGGTAAGGGAAGCGGTGCCCCCGGGCGGCTCCAGCAGCGCTTTGCCGAAGCCGGTGGGTGTAAGCATGCGCGCGCCATTGGCCTTGTCGCTCTTCAGCAGCGGCTTCACACTGGTGACACCAAAACCCCGTGCCAGCTCTTCATACATCCCCTGCCTTCGCTCACCGCGGCTCTCAATGTCGAGGCCGCGGAAATAATATCGCTCGTCGAGGCTAAGGTCACGCCATGCGGCCTCCATGCCGCGAGGGATGAGCGTGTCGCACGCCATGCGCACTGCGCGCTCAATAACCGCCTGAAAGTCGCTCTTTTCTCCCTTCGCCCGCGGTGCAAACAGCTCACGCTGTACATCCTTGCCGTCCAGGCTGGAGTAGCGCGTGAGAACCTTAAGCGCCGCTGCGTATGCCGCAAGCTGGTAATCTGCGTCGTTGAAGTTGGGTTCGCCCACCTCGTCTAGCGCCTGCATGGAGGCAATCTGCTGCTTCACTTCATCCTCTACAAGTGCATAAACCTCGTCCAGGAAACCTGGCTCGGCTGCCCCGCGCCTGCGCAGAACCATGCAGACTGTGCCCTGCACATAATTGCCCTGCTTTACCCCGGAATTCGTCTCCGTGCCTATCGTCCATGCTGCGGTAACCCGTAGTCCAGCCGCCCAGAGTATCATGCCCAGGTCCGCCCATACTGCCGGATCCTGGTGCGTAAACATTACGAGCTGCAAGCCGTTCTCTGGCATATGCTGCGTGAGATTGTGATATATCTCCACCATGGCGCGACGGAACTCGTCGCCATCGCCGCGCACTGCCAGCTCGGCGCGCGCATCGGGAAGCCAGTCCGGGAATATCCTGGGGAGCTGCTTTTCACACCAGGCCAGGAAGAAATCGCCTAATTCGTGGTAATTAATTGCGTCTGCGTAGGGCGGGTCTGTAATCCAAAGTTCGCAATTAATCGAAACCTCGC
>JAJYCW010000195.1 GCA_021777995.1 bacterium | reverse complement strand
CTCTCGATCAGTATGTCAATGACAGACCCTATGCAGCTACGTCGTTCCTCAGCGTCGCACTCAATACCGCCTTTGGTACTGCACTGGCAGGAAGGTGCAATGCGAAGCCAGAATTGGTGGACAAAGAAATACCCCTCAGAGTACACCTGCCCATTGTGCCGTGTCGAGGCGGTGAATCCGTACTTCGACGTCTGTTCGAGCCCTTGGGCTATGATGTAACGGCCGCACCGCACCTTATAGATGACCGCTATCCGGAATGGGGCGATAGTCGCTACTTTACAGTGGAATTGACAAGGACATGCAGATTGCGAGAGTTCCTGGCACACCTTTATGTGCTTATTCCCGTTCTCGACAACGATAAGCACTACTGGATAGGCGATGCAGAGGTTGAAAAGTTGATACGTTTTGGCGAGGGCTGGCTTTCAACTCACCCGGATAAAGATTTAATTACACGTCGCTACCTCAAACATCAAAAGTCTCTTACCAGCCTGGCTTTGGAGCGCCTCACGGAGGAGACCGAAGACGAATTGGCAGAACCTGAGGACGATGCACTCTTCACCGAGTCGGTCGTCCCCGCGGTCAGTCTAAACGAAATGCGGCTCACCTGGGCAATTGATAAACTACGCGCGTGCGGGGCGAAAACGGTGATCGATATGGGGTGTGGCGAAGGTAAGTTACTTCAACGGCTCGTGCGAGACACAAACTTTGAGAAAATCTCGGGTTGCGACGTTTCCATCAGAGCCCTTGAAAAAGCACGTTCACGGCTGCGGTTCGATCGGCTCTCAACTGCGCAGCAGTCGCGAATCACCCTCATCCAAACTGCCCTCACCTACCGTGACCGGCGATTGGCCGGCTACGATGCTGCCGCGCTCATTGAGGTCGTGGAGCACCTTGACCCCTCCCGGATGGGCATGTTCGAACGCGCTGTATTCGGTTTCGCTACTCCTGGTACAGTTCTAGTTACTACACCAAACGCCGAGTACAACGCACTCTACGAATCACTGCCTGCCGGTCAATTTCGGCATGACGACCATCGGTTTGAATGGACCCGCACAGAATTTCAAGGCTGGGCCACTCGGGTGGCTGAAGAATTCGGCTACCAGGTAGAATTCGAGGAGATTGGCCCAGCCGACGACATTCATGGCAGCCCCACGCAAGCAGCAGTCTTTAAAAGGAGGGCGGACAATGGCAGATAATGTAGTGTTGAAGATACCAGAATTGTCGCTCGTGCTGCTTGTAGGCGTTTCGGGCAGCGGTAAGTCCTCCTTTGCCAGCAAACACTTTAAGCCTACGGAAGTAATCTCCTCGGACTATTGCCGCGGCCTGGTATCTGACGATGAAAATGACCAGACAGCGACCAAAGAAGCCTTCGAGGTCCTGCATTTCATCGCTTCAAAGCGGCTGGCTGCGGGTCGTTTAACCGTCGTAGATGCAACGAACGTACAACCCGACGCACGAAAGGCACTTGTAAACCTTGCGAGAGAGCACCACGTACTTCCAGTGGCAATTGTGTTGGACCTTCCGGAACGGTTATGTCAGGAACGCAACAGCAGACGCAACAACCGCCAGTTCGGCCCCCACGTGGTGGGTAACCAGCACCGGCATCTAAAGCGATCTCTTCGGGAGTTCAGCAAGGAAGGACTTCGGTACGTCCATGTGCTCAATTCAGTGGAGGAAATAGACAGCGTAACCATTGAGCGCCAGCCGTTGTGGAATAACCTGAAGCACGAAACCGGGCCCTTCGATATTATCGGCGATGTACACGGATGCTTCGATGAGCTGGTGAGTCTTCTGACTCGACTGGGCTATCAGATTGAGTTCGATGAACGGTACATTGTATCCCATCCGGCCGGCCGCAAGGTCATTTTCCTGGGCGATCTTGTGGACCGCGGTCCCCGAATTTCAGACGTGCTGCGGTTTGTAATGGATATGGTAGAGGCTGGTGTAGCCTTCTGTGTGAACGGTAATCACGATGATAAGTTGAAGCGCAAACTGCAGGGGCATCAGGTGAAAATAGCCCATGGACTTGCCGACTCCCTTGAGCAGCTGGCTACCGAACCCAACGACTTCACCCAGCGCGTCACCAGATTCCTTGATGGCCTCATCAGCCATTATGTTCTTGATGGCGGCAGGCTAGCGGTGGCTCATGCCGGCATTAAGGAGGAGTACATAGGGCGCAGCTCGGGCGCGGTTCGCGCATTCTGTATGTATGGAGAGACGACTGGCGAAGTCGACGAATTTGGATTGCCCATACGATACCCGTGGGCGCGGGATTATCGCGGCAGCACGGTTATTGTATACGGGCACACTCCGGTACCTGAAGTGGAGTGGCTAAACAACACCATCAATATCGATACGGGATGCGTTTTTGGTGGCAAGTTGACTGCTCTACGATACCCGGAGCGGGAGGTGGTCTCCATACCCGCCGCCAAGCAGTACAGCGTCCCCGCAAGGCCTCTTACTGAACCAACGGATCGTAAATCAGGAGACGTCTGTCTCAATATTGAGGATGTCACAGGGAAACGTATTGTGGCTACCAGCCTCCATCATAACGTGACCATACGCGAGGAAAATGCGATTGCAGCATTGGAAGTGATGGGCCGATTTGCCGTTGACCCCCGATGGCTGATATACTTGCCGCCCACCATGTCGCCTGCCGAAACCAGCCGTAGACCGGGTATGCTGGAACACCCTGAAGATGCGTTTGCATACTATCGTAATCAAAGCGTAAACAACGTCATTTGCGAAGAAAAGCACATGGGGTCGCGTGCGATTGTTGTCATCTGCAAAGACAACCAGGCGGCGCGCGCTCGGTTTGGCATCGCAACGGACGAAATTGGTGCGTGCTACACCCGTACAGGCCGCGCGTTCTTCTCGGAAGCCGAACTGCAATCGCAGTTTCTCAATAGGGTATCGCAAGCGATCACTACATCTGGTCTATGGGACGTTTGCGCCACAGACTGGTTCTGCTTTGATTGCGAGGTGATGCCCTGGTCTGCCAAGGCAATGTCGCTGCTGGTTCATCAATATGCGCCAGTGGGCACTGCGGCCACACGATCCCTTACCGAAGCCGTCAATCTACTTACACAAGTCTGCGATCGAGTGGACGGTACGGCTCCTCTGCTGCAGCGGTATGGCACAAAGCTGACCATGGTTCAGCAGTACCGAGAGTCGTTTGGGCGCTACTGCTGGCCAGTGGGACAACTGGAGGACTACCAGCTGGCTCCTTTTCATGTCCTCGCTTACGAAGGTAGTTGTAACATCCACAACGACCACCTCTGGCATTTGAACCTCATAGAGCGCTTGTGTGATGCGGACTCCGGCCTGTTTCGCAAAACCGCCAACCGGCTGGTAGATTTGAACGATGTCCATAGCTGCGAGGCGGCCATTAACTGGTGGAGCGACATTACGTCTCAAGGTGCCGAAGGAATGGTGGTAAAACCACTTGCCTTCACGGTCAAAGGCGAAAAAGGACTCATTCAACCAGGAATTAAATGCCGAGGAACAGAGTACTTGCGAATTATTTACGGCCCGGAATATACATTACCAGAGAACTTGGATCGCCTGAGAACTCGCTCACTA
>JAJYCW010000091.1 GCA_021777995.1 bacterium | reverse complement strand
CAGACCAAACTCTGTTCCACCGTTCTGGCTGGAGTAATTTTGAAGTCCCAAGCTCAACGTGAAGGTGTTTTGATTAGTGAGGTAGATGAGCGGACCCAGAAAGTCGTTCCACACGCCCATAAACGTAAAGAGTGCAACGACTGCTAGCGCCGGTTTGGCCAGTGGTATAATCACTTCCCTGAAAATCGTCCATTCATTACACCCGTCTATCCTGGCCGCCTCCGAGAGTTCCTGCGGTATCGTCATGAAGAACTGACGAAGCAGGAAGATATTGAATGCACTTCCGAACCACGCCGGTACCCAAAGCGGTCGGAAGGTGCCTATCCAGTGAAGTCGCTGGAACAGAATGAACGTTGGCACCATGAGGACAGGAAAGGGAATCATCATGGTGGCCAATGTAGCAGCAAACAGAACATTCCTGCCGGGCCAATTGAGGCGGGCAAATGCATACGCCACCAGGCTGTTACTAACGACAGTCCCGCTCACTACCAGCGTTGCAATTATGAGAGTATTACGCCCGTACACCAGGAATGGTATGTAACCCAGCTGTTTGGATTCATACGTAAAGGCACGTGGGAAATTGGAGAAAAGCATCGGATGTGGTATCCACACCGGTGGTACCTTCATTGCTTGAGCGTTGCCTTTTAGCGCCGTAGATACCAGCCAAAACAGCGGAAACACCATAACTATAGAGACGGCTATGAGTACTAGATGCACAAGCACAGGATTACGCGGCCCCGTAAGGCGGCCCTTTGGCCTACGCTTTACGTTAACGGAGGTTGTCATTTGTCGTTAGCTTCCATAGTGTACGTGACGCTCCGATAGTCGGAACGACAGCAGCGTAAGAATCATAATGATTACAAAGAGTATCCAGCCCATAGCGCAGGCATAGCCCATCTGGTGATAAATGAACGCATTGTCATAAAGATACATTGCGTAGAAGTAGATGGAACGCTCTGGTGAACCCGTTGGCGATATGACGTACGGCACAGTAAATACCTGCAGTGTGCCAATAATACCCATGACCAGGTTAAACAGAATAACGGGTGAGATCATAGGTAAAGTGACGTTGCGCGTCTTCGCCCAAAAACCAGCTCCATCCAGGTCCGCAGCCTCATAAAGCTGCACAGGAACATCCTGCAGCCCAGCCAGATAAATCACCATAGCGTTACCCGCTCCCCAGGCAGAGATGAACACTAGCACAAGCTTGGAGAAAGCCGGATCACCTAGCCAGTTCGGCGGAAATGACTGTGAGTGAACGAAGGGGAAGAGATCCCTCAAAATAACATTGAGGATCCCGTACTGCCCGTTGAAGATGAACTGCATAAGCACCGCTAGCGCGACCAATGGAACAAGCGAAGGTATAAAGAAGAGTGTGCGATAAAACGCCATCCCCTTTACCTTCATGTTCAGCAACATCGCTAGACCTAGCGCCACTATCAGTCCTACAGGTAATGCAATAACCGTATAGACAGCCGTGTTTATAAGCGCTGTCCAAAAGATGTTGTCATGCAGCAGGTGAACATAGTTGCCCGCTCCAATCCAGATAGCTGGTCGTAACACGGAGTAGTCGCAGAAGCTGAAGTAGATGGAGGCGACTAATGGGTACACCATAAATATACAGAAGCCCAGGAACCATGGCGATGCAAAAGCAAGCGCCGTAAGCGTGGTACGTCTACGATTGCGCATTAGTGATTGGCCTCCGCCTTGGCTCGCAAGGCTTCCTGTTGGCGCCATTGTAGCAGCTGCGGCTGCATCTCTCTCTGAACCTCGTCGAGGGCCTCCCGAGGGGTTTTCGACAACAAACTGACCTCGTCATAGGCATTGCTCAGGGAGTTCTGATACTGAGGCCAGATGCTCATCTTGGGTGGAGGAATGGTGTTTTTGCCCATAGCCTGTTGCGCGAAGAACTTTGCCAGCGGGTTTTTATTATTCCTGTAAAAACCGGGTTCGTTCTTGATCAGTGGCGACATTTTCCACTGCAATCCACAAAGCATGTCCATGCCCTTAGGCGATTCCAGGAAACGGATAAACTGGAAGGCGGCATCAGGATGTTTGGCACCTCGGGGGATTGTGATAACGTCCTCATCACTAAACGTCGATCCCTTTAGGTCTGGCCGAGCGGCCGGGAACGGGAATGGGGCCACACCAAACTGAGGATCTTTACCGCACATTTGAGGCGCATACATGTTGATGTAGTGGTACATCCACACGCCCTGAATCTCCATGGCGACTTTACCGCTCATGAAGCCATTTTGAGGGGATGAAAACTGCCCCAAGCCACTTTTAAAAGAGGAGAGATTAGTCGTGCCGTATTGCTTGGTAAAATGTTGTATCCAGCGATAAGCCAGAATATTGCCAGGATCGTTGGCTGTAATGCGGTTCTTGCCGTCCCACAGTCTGCCGCCAAAGAAGTATCCCCAGCCCCAGTTCCACCATCCAGGTTCGCTGGGTAAAAACCCGGCAACCTGTAGCTGCCCATTGGGCGCGCGCTTGGTAAGCTTTTCGGCATCCTTGTCCATCTCTTCAATAGTATAGTTGCCGTTATGCCAGTCTCGAGGTTTGTCAGGGTCCATGCCAGCCGCCTTAAACATCGCCCTATTATAAAATAGCGCGGTAGATGCGGGCGTGGTTGGTAGGGCGTACTGCTGGTTGTTAACCGTACCCTCGTCCCAAAAGGCAGGTATATACTGACTTCGGTTAATGCCATATTTCTTCAAAAATGGCGTGAGCGGCAGTACAGCTTTATCATCGGCGTATTGCGTGACGTTTGGGCCGTAGAGACCCGCCAAATCTGGTGGATCTCCACCCGCTACCGCTAGAAGAGTTTTGTTTTCAATACCGCTAATCGTGAGTAGATCCACATGGATCTTGTTCTGGTGAGTGTTGTAATAGTGCACCACCTGTTTGATAGCATCACCTTCGAAGCCGGTCCACTTTTCCCAGTATACAATGTGTATTCTGTTGTCATGAGGATGAGGTCTTACGACATATTCACTATAGGCAATTGTCGTAACAATAAATGCAATAAACAGGGGCGTCCAGAGTCTGCGAAGTTGCATCGGGTTCCTCGACCGCCGTCCAAAAAGTTACAACCATTATACACCAAAGTTACGGCTGTCGGCGGGCCAAGACAGCAGTGAGTGCTTCACAGCAACTTAAAGCACGAAATTTGCCACGAATTTTCGCGAGATACCGCAATAAAGGGAGCTTAAGAAATATAGACATAGCAAAACACCAATGGCCTGAGGCACTAAATTGCTTTAATTTATCGGGCAATCATGCAAGACACAGCTAACGACCGATCCGTGATCGAAGGGTATACAGTGGGAGCGCGATCAAGAACTAAGTGCAGACATGAACGTCGTGAACGCTTATTGCAGGGCATTATGGCTGTTCACCACTCTCTTTGCGCAGTTGATTTGCCACTAGCGCGGTGATATCTACGGCGCCACCCCCGGCGCTGTTTACGAGCGTAAATCCATTATGTGCTGCGACTTGCAGGGCCGTCGCACGGATGTTTCGTAATGCTGCGCTGTGCAGTTCGTTCACCTCGTGCGCGATGGTATGCATGCCCGCGTTTCGAGAGTTTGCAACTTCTGCCTCGGAAGCGTTACGGGCACTTTGCCATCCGATTCCTATCGGCAAATTGAGTGGCACCTCGGTTTTGCGCGACGTCAATGCGGGGAGATGAGGGCCGGTTAGGCCCAGGTTTAGTTGCGTGAGTAAGTGGGCCTGTGCTGCAGCTGCATCGTGCATTCTTGTCTCAAGCTGCGTATTCAGGAGCGTTTTGTACGCCTCTAACGACGCTGTTAGCTGCGCCTTAAGAGCCGCTTTTCTCGGCTCCATCTCATTTTTCGCCTCAGATTCTACTGCGTTTAAAATCGCATTCTGTTCATTCTCCAGTGCTTTCAGTTTCGTGGTAATGATGCCGTCTTGGGAACGAGCATCTCGCAATGGCTGCCCAGTGAATACCCTCTCCTGCGACTGCACAGCAATGAGCCTGAGCTTTAGGTTCGTAATGGCAGGCTCAAGTCCAAATGCCCGAAATTGCGCCTCACGGTAGAGCCTGTTCTGTAGCGAGAGCAGTTCCGTTTGATATTGGGCTCGTACGTGCTCCGTCTGTTCACGATTGTAGAGTTCATACGGTATGCGGTTTGCCGCCTGAAGGATCTGGCGATAACGCGCGAGGTACCGCGTTACCGAGCCCTTCATATTAGAAACACGCTGACTTGCAAGGCTTACTACCGAGAATGGAGGAGATGGAAATAGGCGGGCAGCTGCCGGCTGCAGGAGCCGCGGGAGCGGATGCCTTGCTGCCTGGATGTTTTGCGCCTGGAGTGTGAGGAGGAATAACGCCTGCTTTTCCGCAGGATCGAAGCCAATAAGCGCATTTGGGCGTATGAAGGCACGACGTTGAACTACAGCAGCAGGATGCCCGCAACCCGAGCATCCCACTACTACTGCTCCTGCAGTTGCTGCAGAGAGTAACCAAAGCCTTTTAAGACTAAGTGCCGTCATAGCAGCCTAAAACTAGTACCCATAACGGGTCAGGTTACTTGTTAAGTACCTTGATTACACTGTCGGTGAGGTCAACCTCACCATAGGGTGCAACATCTGTGGAAAACACTACGCTGCAGTTTTGCTGCTTCGCCACCTGACCCAGGGCGGTATTCACCTTCTGGCGTACCTGTACCTGCATATCGTCAATCTCTTTCTTCCACCTGTCGGTATCCGTGGCATACTCCTGCTGAATTCGGTTCTCTGTGTCAGATTGTGCCTGTACGTATGCTGCCAGTTGGGTTTTATCCTGATCGGTAAGCGCGGTCGATGCAGTGCTCTGCAGACGCGTCAGGTTCTGGAAGGCTGCCTGGCTTGCAGCAAGCAGCTGCGTCATCTGCGTTTTTTGAGCGGCAGTCAACCCTTGAGGCGATTGTTTGGCTACGGTGAGATCACCAAGCGTCTGCTGATCCTGCGCGCTCAGCAATGGATTCGCTTTCCACGTATCTAGTCTGGTTTTTAGGTCTTGTTTCTTAACATTTAAAGCGGTATTAAAATCGGTGATCACTTTATATTCGGAGGAGATCCGGTTAATGTCGATAACCCCGATTTTTACTCCTCCGGTTTTCTGCTGGCCGTGAGCGCTGGTTAATGTCGCAAAAATACAGAGGGCAATAATGCCCAGGAGTAACGAATTCCAGCGACGGGAAGACAGAGTCATGTCTTCTTTATTCCTTTCAACACTAAAGTTGTTGCGCGATATTATAGCACCTTCAATACGAATAGGCGGACTACACGTGACCCTTATTAAGGTCCGCAAGAATTTCTCGTACTTCGTCACTTCCAGTTTCCTGTAACCGAGTTACCGCTTCCGCTGCGCGAGGGCTACGTGAATTATAGAGAGCGATCAATAACCCTTTCAACAAATCACCGCTCAACCCAGGCACCAAAGCCAGAATAGCGGGAAGGTATTCTTCCTGCATGGCGGTGACCAGATAAACCGCAGCGGAAGCGGCGATGTTGATATTTGCCGATGTAAGAAAGCCTGCCAGAATGTCGATAGCCCTGGGATGTTTCAACTCTATTAATGCAGCCATACAGTCTGCAAGAAGAGCAGTGTCAAACTCGCGTCCATCACACAGCTTTGCAAAAATGGCGATACTCGACTGAACCTGGCCAAGGCGCACCAACGCCTTCACTGCCGAGATCTTGGAAGACTGGTCGAAAAAGGAATGTTCGTAAGGCGTGTTGCCCTCGTAAAACAGTAAGAACGTGAGATCCACCACGGGATCGCCAAAAGGAATAGACGCAAGAGCCATGGCACAGTTACCACGCAATGGCCCCGCGGTATCCATAAAATTCTCGATTTGAACCACGCGCAGTCCATCTCGAAGTGTCGGCACAGCTTCTAAATATCGCATATTCCCAAGTATCACCGCCAGATGGGCGCGAATATAACAGCCCGGATCGCGCTTTAGTCCATCTGCCATTAGGTATTGGAATCGCTCGTGAACTGGCTCCGCTGCAAACGGCTCTGCCGCTGAGACCAGGCGGAGGGCCGCATCCGCGGCAAAATAACTTGACTTATCCTTAATTGCAAGACAGAGCAGTTGCGTGCGCTCTGGCTCAACCAACCGGTCACACAGCCTAATCGCTCGCATTCTTACAGCGGGATCCCGCGATTTGAGAAGCTGCCGTATCTCGTCTGCGGTAAGTTTCATAACTGGTATTCTACCCGACTCTGAACGCTTGCACATGAACAGTGTGGCGTTAGGCGCGATACTGTCTAGCAGGAAATATGCATGGTTCGCAAGAACTACAGTAGTATGGAAAACAACACCTCTACACAACCGTGTGCCCCGGCCGAGGACTGGCAGCTTACAATAGAGCGCCTATTTAAAGACAAGCCGTTCGACAGCAAACAACTGTCGTCGCCGTTCTGGCTTAGTGACAATAATAGGCTATCCTACATTGACAGAATTCCAGACTCTGAATCAAACGGTATTTGGCTTTACGACTGTAACTTGCAATCGCGCGAGTTACTAACTCCACCGGCTACGTTACTGGTTCAACCCGAAGGCACCGACGAACCTAAACCGCTCTCCATACCAGGTTACCAATGGTCGCCGGATGAAACAAGGCTGCTATTTGCAACCGTCCCAGCACGGCGATCAACACGAGGTGACGACCGTCTCTATATCTACGATGTCGAGCTGCGGGAATTGATCTGCATCACGCCTACAAAAGGTGAATATCGCTGTGCCAGGTGGTCACCAGATGGTGCCTCAGTCGGCTTTGTACGCGGTAACGATATATGGGTAGTTCATCTGGCAGACCTCCGCGAAATACAATGTACTTTCACGGGTGATCGGCTGCTTTACAACGGCGTATTCGGATGGGTTTATGAAGAAGAACTCGACATGGTAGCGGGCTGGGATTGGTCACCTTGTGGCCGTAAAATTGCCTTTTTCGAAACCAACGAGACCAGCGTACCCGAAATACTTATTACAGACTTCGCAAAACACGACCTATCGCCCCAATCCACGCGCTATCCGCAGTCAGGTGACTGCAACCCTGCCGTTCGCGTGGGAATTGTAATGCTTGACGAGCCAATGCTCCCCACAAGGTGGTTGAACACGGGATCAGATTCCTCCTGCTACCTTACATCACTTCAATGGCTTCCTTCTGGCGATCTACTACTACAGCGATCGCCAAGGCTCCAGCAAAAAATCGAACTGTTACGTTATGCTGTAGGCAGTACAGACCCGGAGATATTACTTACGGAAACCGACAAGTGCTGGCTGACACCACATGGTAAGGTTACCCTCAACGACCGAACAGAACAACTACTGTGGCTATCGAGCCGAGATGGGTATACACACATCTACCAATATTCCTTGAACGGTGGCGCCCCATTGCAAATCACCAGCGGTGAGTGGGAAGTTGACTCCATCCTGGGTATTGACTCAGCCAACAATGCAGTAATTTTTGCTGCAGCGCTACCCAATCCCATGAGCCGAACAATCTTTCGGGCTCCCCTGGATGTGCCCGGGCCCTGTTCCCTCATTTCGGCAGCACACGGTACAACCAACGCAGTGCCATCACCCGATGGTAGCAGAATGATACAAGTTCACTCTGATATGCACACACCCCACCGAACCATTTTAACCGATGGCAACGGCGTAGAACAGGCTATGTTGCTAGAAAGTCCTATGCCGTTTCTAGAAAAGTTCGTGATGGCCCGCGGGGAATTCCTGCAAATTCCGGGTGCCGACGGCACACCTCTCAATGCTATCGTGGTGAAACCACGCAACTTCGATGCGGGAAGGAAGTACCCGGTATTAATGTATACCTATGGCGGCCCGGCATCTCAGGTTGTTCAGGATAACTGGGGAAACGCTACAGGCGGACTTGCTCAGCTTCTTGCGGAACAGGAAGTCGTTACGGTGCGGGTGGATAACCGTGGCACCGGAATGCGGGGCCGCGAGTTCCGCACGAGCACCTATAAGCGAATGGGAATCCTGGAAAGCGATGACCAGATTGCGGCTGCACGGTGGATTGCTTCGCAACAGTGGGCCGATCCAGCCAGAATCGGCATCTGGGGATGGAGCTACGGGGGTTTTATGGCAGCGCTCTGCATACTACGCGGCGCGGACGTATTTTGCACCGCCGTATCGGGAGCACCGGTAACAGACTGGCACTACTATGACTCGATTTACACTGAACGGTACATGCAGATGCCTGAGGATAACCCGGAAGGTTATGCCGAGACCTCACCTGTAGAACTTGCACACCAACTAAAAGGTAACCTGCTACTCATTCACGGAACTGCTGACGACAACGTCCACTATCGTAATAGCATGATGTTGGCTGCAAAGCTGCAGAGCCTTAACCTCCCGTTCGAGATGATGACCTATCCTCACTGCAAACATGGCCTGGGAGCCGTCACCAGACACTTTTACGAGATTATGATGAGGTACCTGCAACGAACACTTATAGAACCTAGAAATTGAGCCCGAGGGTTGCTATGAGGCTGCTTACGTGGTAGTTGTAGGATGCCTGGCTGCTATCCTGGAAAACCTGACTTGAAAGTTGCCACCCAAGTTCGAACTTTAGTGCCGACGTTAGCAGATAATCCCAGCCAAAGCTCAAATTGGTCTGTGTACTGCCAAGGTAACCAAGAGTTACAGACGAGTCCCAATTCACAAAGAGTGCGTTTCTTAGTGAAACTGGGTATTGCAATCGCAGCCCCATGGAAGTAATGTCGTTACTGGTGTTTTGAACGGAGCTCGAAGTGCCGGTAGACGTGGTGCCACCTATGGCAGAGGTGTTGATGGAACTCTGATTATGCACGATACCATAGTTGAAGCGCACGCTTAATCTACTTCTAAATGGGTGCCCCTCCGCGTCGAACTGGATCGTGGAGATATTGGAACCGCCCAGCGAACCTGTGTAAGCAGTTTGTGCTAAATCCGTGCTAAGCGAGTACGCCATCCCCCCGTGTGGCTGCCACCCAAGAACAAAATCGAGCTCCTTGGTATTCGTATTGTACTGGTAGGTACCCACTGTGTTGCTGAGATTGGCAGCAATACTCATGTTCAGCGCTCGGTTTGGAGCATAAGAAAGCGAAACGCGCTGGCTGCTCGTCTTACCGCTGAGGCTCGTTAGGCCCGTAGCGGCCGTGGATCCACCAAGCAGACCACCATAATTTCCTAATGATCCCAATCCACTGTTAGTTCCACCACCAAGTAGTGTGCCCGTGGGCAGGGTTACGCCACGGGTGGTAACGGTGCCGGTACTGGAGGTCCCAGTAGATGTTGTGCCAGTAGTGGTGCCCGTTCCATTTCCTGTTGTAGTGCTGCCCGATGTTAGGCCATTTCCAGAATCTGTGAGCGTGTAGCTGTATGAAAGCTGCATTCCATTTTTCAGGTTGAAGCGCATACCTGCTTGCGACGTGGTAGAGGTAGACTGCGTCCCCGTAAGCGATACCTGGTTACCCGTAGAGGTGGTATTGTTCTGCACAATGCTGCCATTAAACTGCATCCACGAACGAGGTGCCCACTGAAGACTAAACTCCTTACTAAGCGTATCCGTGTTGTAGGTGAGCGGTCCGGAAACAGGTGACGTCGTGGTACCTGCCAATGACGATATGATGGAGGCCGTATCGCTGACATTATGACTGAGGCCAGCCCGCAACCCCAAGGTTCCCGCTGTGTAATTGAGTGAAAGTGAGTCCGTAGAGTTACTGCTGTTACCACCCGCGTAAAAGTCTGTGCTCGTCGTATTACGACTAAGGGCTAGAGTGGTGTTTGTGAGCGGTGTGTACTGCACATTGATGCCGTACTGATTATACGTGTCGTTCCCCACTGCCTGCGCTAGCGTAGTCCCGGTGGAGAAACTCTGATAGGACGGGCGTTTTGCCTTTTCCCAATTGAACGAAATGTTTACCTTACGCGAGGGGTTGTAGGTAGACGATAGCGAAACAGACTTCTCGTTCTGGTTAAAACCGGGGCTCTCAATGGCTGCAAAGGAGGGGCCGATGTCCTTAAGGGTGATGTTGGTAGTAAGATGCCTGGCAGGATTAAGACTTGCAGAAAGCTGCAAAGCCTGGCCGTTAACGCTCTTTCCTGAAAGGCTGAGACCGGAAAAAGCACTCTCCATGGTTACACGCCCTGTGCTTCCAAGGTCAAAAGTGGTATCGAGGCCGACTACATTTCGGTTCCCAGGAGTTACATTCGTCTGTGCCGGATAATACGAAATCGTTACCGTTTCCGTCGCAGGCACCCCCTGCACAAGCCGTATTTCATTTGGGTATTGCGCATCAATGGTAAAACCCACTCCTTGCGGTACCGGTACGCCTGCCACCTTCACCGACACGGGCCTGGTGGTATCAACGGGATAATCTAGAACATATGGTGAAAGCGGGCTCTGGTTTCCATAAAACTGCTGTAGCCTTACCTGTGGCGCCGTAGAACCTTGTGTCTGTTGGGTAAGATAGGTGAATCCTGCATGCGTACCGTGGTTGAAAGCATAATCAGCACGAAATCCATAAATTGAACCCTGCGACTGGTCATAGCCCGTGGTTTCATAGGTTACCGCAATCGTACTGCTACTTAAAATCACCTTATTGTTATTGAAGGTGAGTTGCCCGGTCATGGTATCCATCGTATAGGCCTGCGGGTTGATGGGCTGGTTGTCCACCCGAACCTGAACACTGCCGTCCACTATCTGCCCCGCAAAAAGGTAATATGGCCCAGCCGTGTTGTTGCCAGGGATTACCATGGTATGTGGCGTCGCAGCGGTTTGTGATACCAGTAGGGTTGTACTAAAGTGACGGTTCCACAGGTCACTTAGCTTTATGCCACTCAGGTACCGGCTAAATGCAATAAGACTATTACCCTGCAAACTAGCATTTATATCGCCGGCATTCACTTTAAGATTCTTTGTACTGTAGTCTAACTCAAACCTGTTCTGGCCAGGTGTACCATAGAGGTCATTACTTATGTGGGTGTGGTAAGTTAGTGCATGAAAGAACGTGGCGTTAATATCCATGTTGGTATCATTGTAGAAACCATTACTGCCACGGCCCAAATATGTTTGGCTGTTGTATGACTGCCCGGCGAGGCTGTTATTAGAGACGTTACTCTCTTCCATGGTAAAGGTTGAATGCCCGGTAACCTGCACTTTGGTACCGGTTATCTTGCCCAAATGCTCTAGCCACTGACTCACGCTGCCGAAAAAGCCACCCTCTTTGCGCTGCATGGTGGCGGCAACCAGTGGTTCGGAGCCTTCTGGCGCCGCAGGAACAGTAAACCCTGGTAATACGCCAAGAGGAAGTCGGCGGGGCATGGCCAGCGCGAGCTTTTTGCGCGTTTCGGCCGCCAGTTCTTCACTGTGCATTCGTGCCATTAGTTCCCATAGAGTGGGAGTGGACGGAGGAACTACTTCGGCCTTTACGTTGGCAACCGCACGGGAAGCCGGAGCTGCCGAATTCGCAGCCATAGTAGTGGTAGTACTATCCGCAGCGGCAGAACAACATCGGCTCGCTTCTAAACCCAATAACAGCAAAAATATGATGGTACGCTTGCGTTGCAGATTCATCCGTATCTCGGGTAACGACCGCGCTGCTGCGGGGGATACATTAGTTTAAGTATGCGCATTCACGGGGGGCCAGACACCGGCACCTGGGTATACGCTGGGATCTGTTACATATAGTATATCACAATTGCAATCCAGGTTTCGGTTCGATTTGCAGATATGACGGTGTGCAAACGCGTAACAGATGTGTAGCAATCTTAGGAGGCAATTTTGTCCTGTTTCCTGTCTGTTAATCCGGTAACTGGTGAGACGACAGCGCGATATCCGCTCTCCACTGTACAGGACGTGGAGCATGCCATGTCGCAAGCGCGCAATGCACTGGATAGCTGGTCGAATATGCCGGTTGTGCAGCGGTTAGAACGACTGAAAGCTCTTAAACCCCTCATCTCCTTGAACCTGGGCATGCTGCAAGAAGCCCTCTGCGCGGAGACAGGCAAAACACCGCAGGATGCGCTGGGTGCTGATGTATTACCATTAATTGACGCGATTAGCTGGCTACAGAGTGCGGCGCACAGGCACCTTCGTGATAGAAATTTAGACGGCCAGCGAAACGTCCGGCTGATATGCAGGCCGGCTGGGGTTGCAGCGGTGATTGGCACATGGAACTTTCCGTTCCTTACTGACGGCTCTGCCATACTCTGGGCGCTTGCCGCAGGATGCACCGTAGTCTGGAAGCCCTCCGAACTCGCAACCGCAAGTGCTCTCGCGCTGAGCAACCTTTTTCATGAAGCCCAGCTGCCCGTATGGCTTGTACCAGGTGACTCTTCAACCTCGTCAGCAATATGTGATCTTTATCCCGATAAGGTTGCGTTCACTGGTAGCGTAGCCGGAGGAAGAAGCGTTCTCGCTAGATTGGCCACGAACGGCATTCCAGCGGTAATGGAACTGGGTGGCAACGACGCAATGGTCGTGCTTCGCGACGCCGATATACGTGCGGCCGCTAAATCCGCTGTTTGGGCGCGCGTTTCGAATGCTGGTCAAACATGCGTCGCACCCCAACGGATCTTCGTCGCGGAACAAATTGAATCAGCATTTGTCCATGAGTGCTCGCTCTACATGTCCCAATTAAAACGTGACCGGGACTACGGTCCAATGCGAACATCGCAGTTGCGAAGCCACCTGCACGAGATGGTACAGGCAGCTGTAAAGGCCGGCGCGTCTGCTGTCATCGGCGGTGAGTGCCCAGGCGGCAGCGGCTTTTACTACCCTCCCACCCTGCTTTCCGGCTGCTCTCTAGAGATGGACATTGTGCGACAGGACGTGTTCGGCCCGGTACTCGCTGTCATAGGTTTTTCGGATGAAGACCAGGTTGTATCGTGCGTTAATGCCACCGAGTACGGGTTGGCAGCCTCTATATGGTCGCGCGAACCTAAACGAGCTCAGCGCATAGCCAGGCGACTAAAGGTAGGCAACATTAGCATCAACCGAGAAACCCAGTTTTTAGCGGCAAACCCCGGTATTCCGTTTGGCGGTACTAAATCAAGCGGCTTTGGCAGGTCCAGGGGCATCAAGGGGCTGGATGAGTGGGTCGTATGGCAGCCGGTTACAGTCAACCAGAAGGGTACTGCCGGGCGACACCTCATGCCTTATCGCCCGGAATCTGCGGATATTTTAAGTGCGATCGCCCGCTGGAAATGCGCATCGAATGTCTTGCAGCGCATGCGTGCGCTACAAGCAATAGGGAACGCGTTGCGTGCATGGCGATCGAACCCACGAACAGACCCTGATGGCTCGCCACAGTTAGTAAATCGCATAGAGAGCCCGGACTCGAGCCAAAGCAAAGTCCAACTCTGACGGCAACATCGCACCGTTCAAAGGTTTTCAGATTATAATTGGTTGGTAACAATAGGAGAATACAATGACCCAACGTATTGCCATTGTCGGCGCAGGGCTGGCAGGCTGCGCTTCCGCCGTTCGGCTCGCACATGCAGGTTTTGACGTCACTCTTTTTGAGAAAAACCAGCACCTTGGGGGCAAAATGAACCTGTGGAAGGAAGCTGGCTACACTTTTGATATGGGTCCAACGATTATCACGAAGCCAGACGTCATCTATCGCCTATTTCAGGACGTTGGAAAAAACCCCGAGGATTATTTAAGACTGATCGACCTCGACCCCCAGTGGCGTACTTTCTTTTCTGATGGCTCTCAGCTAGATCTTTACAGCTCCCTGCAGAAGATGGCGCAACAGTTGAATCAATTTGCACCGGACGAACTCGGTGCCTACCTGGAATTCCTAACCTACGCACAGAAAATGAATGCCATTTCCGACAAGTGGTTCTACTGGAAGTCATACGGCGGCTTGAAAGATATGATGTCGGCAAACCCCATGAACCTCCAATCTGCCGCACTTGCAATGCAGATGGATCCGCTCACGACGATGCATCAGGCTGTGCGACGCCACTTTAAGGATGAACGCCTCGCACAGTTATTTGAGCACTTTGTACAATATGTGGGATCGTCGCCGTTTATTGCACCGGCAATCCTGTGCCTAATTGCATGGGTACAGCTCGGTCTGGGATGCTGGTACCCTATGGGAGGAACCGGCACCATTGCAGCCGCTCTGGAGAAGCTCTGTCGTGAGTTCGGTGTCACGCTTAGGACCAACACTGCAATCGCCGGGATCGAGACCAGCGGTGACAAGGTTACGGGCGTGCGCCTGGCAGATGGTACCACCTCGCAGTTTGATATCGTGGTGGCGAATTCTGACGTGGTGCGGACTCTAGAGACAATGATTAGCCATGATTTCGCTTCAGATTATCTTAAACATCAGCGCAAACAGCTCGAGCCCGCATGTTCCGGCATTGTCCTCTACCTGGGCTGTAACAGAATATGGCCGCAGCTTGCGCACCACGATTTCTTTTTTTCGGCCGATAGCGATGCAGAATTCAAAGACATCTACGAACATAAGGTTCCACACGAGGACCCCACCTGCTACCTTGCGGTGCCTAGCGTTACCGACCCGACAGTAGCACCTCCAGGCTGTACCGCCCTCTACGTTCTCGTGCACTGCCCGTACGTTTCGGGAGCGTTCGATTGGGAGAAGGAAGCGGACAGGTATCGCGACGTCATCATCAACAAACTAGAACGGCAGGGCCTTACCGGGCTACGAGCAAGTATACAGGTTTCTCGCACCATCACTCCGCGCGACCTGGAGTCCATGTACTGGGTTAACCGCGGGGCAATCTATGGGGTGGCCACACAAAAAGGGCTTAACTCGGCATTCAAAACTGCAAACCGGTCATCGCAAATACGTGGGCTGTATTGGGCAGGAGGCAGCGTAAATCCCGGGCCAGGAGTGCCAATGGTTTTGATGTCCGGCCAAATCGCGGCGAACTGCATAATTGAAGACTTCGGTACACCCAACGCGCAGACGGCAGGTAGCGCGGAAGCGGTGCATTAAATGAGACTAAAGCGATGAGAAGGCTTCTAGATTTAACACTGTCCGGCCCGGATGTTTCACCAGAGAATCTGTATAGCACCGTTCTGTTTCCGGCGCCGCATGCTCACAGGCCGTACTGTTACATCAACATGGCCTCAACAGTGGATGGGAAAACAGTTGTTGGCAAGCCCGATGGCACTGCGGTCGGTGTGGGCTCTGAGACGGACCAGATACTATTTCGCAGGTTGCAGGTTCACTGTGACGCGGCACTCATTGGGGCTACTACCCTGCGAGCAAGTAATGTGATCTACCCTCCCCATGTTGCGCGTATCGTGGTCACTACTTCTGGAAATGTGCCCATTAATAACAGGTTCTTCACTGATGCACCGGATCGTGCCTACATTGCCTGCCCGGCAAATGCAGCCGCAAGGGTTCAAGCACTAAGCACGAGTGGTCCTCGCCTCCTTGTAGCCGGAGACACTGCGGTTGACTTTGTAGCACTAATGCGCCAAATTCGTACCGATCTTGACGTTAGACTATTACTATGCGAAGGAGGCGGTACGATCAACGAACAGCTTATGACCCGCTCCTTAGTGGACGAACTATTTCTGACGCTGGCCCCCAAATTGAAAGGCGGAGCCACGCTTCACACCATGATGGACGGCACAGGTTTTGCTCCGGGCATGTTCGCCCGCTGCAGGCTATTATCCGTTTACGAACACGAGAACGAGCTCTATCTGCGCTACCAGATATCCTCCTCTGGCTAGGCAGGCGAGCACGCAGTAGGACCTACTGTTTCTGCAGCCACCTGTTAAGCCAATCGACGTTACGTTGCAGCCGGTCAATTCTTAGGTCTGGTGGGCCGTTACGCGACATGCCGTGTGATGTTTCAGCAGGATATCTTACAAATTCTACCGTCTTGCCCATATGTCGCAAAGCAGCAAACATCTCCTCAGCCTGTCCAATCGGGCACCTTAAATCGCCGTCGCTGTGTATTAAAAGCAGTGGAGTCGTAACAGCTGCCGCAAAAGAAAGAGGCGAACATGCCTGTAGTGGCTGCGTGTTATCCCAGGAGTTCCCGTCAAAATTGAGCCCGTGCCGCCAGGCAAAGTCCGTGGTACCCGCCATACTAACATTTGCGGCAACCAGCCTGTCTGCAATAGCGCATGCAAACCTTTGGGTGTGCCCCACTGCCCAGGCAGTCATATAACCGCCGTAGCTTCCCCCCATAATTGCCATGCGTGAAGCATCTACGCCAGGCAGTGACGCACCATAGTCGGCAGCCAGCTGTATATCCTCCCAATCTACCGTACCCCAAGCCCTGTGGATGGCGCGCGTGTGGGCCTCACCATACCCCTTGCTTCCGCGCGGATTGGTGTATAAAACCACAAAGCCGCTGGCAGCAAGAAATTGAAGCTCGTGGAAGAAGGTGTGCCCGTATTGTGTGTGTGGACCACCATGAACATACAATACGAGCGGCCAACTGCCGTTGAAGGTGAAATTCGCTGGCCTCAAAATCCAGCCATGTACAGCTCCCCCATTGCGTCCAATCTCCACCGCTTCCGGTTTAATGGGGCATACTTCCGCAAGAAAGTCTCGGTTCATGTTGCTGATTTGCTGGGGACTATCTGTGAGAGGCAAGCGCATAGAATAGAGTTCCAGTGGTGTAACATCGTTCCCATGCGTATAGGCGACAAGGCTGCCACCCGGCGCGGCATGATAACCACCCAGTTCACTGTGAGGATCCGAAATGGGAAGCGGCTCGCCCTCGCCGTCTGTAGTACACGAAAACAGCCTCACCGACCCGAAGATGCTGACAGGAAAGAGAATTGACTCACCCTCCTGCAGCCACTGCAAGACCTGGCCCCCGCCTGTCATATGGCAATCACCAAGCGTGTGGTAACCCACTTCCAGATCAAATCTGCCTGTGAGATCGAGCCACTCTGTACTGCCAGTGGAAGGTATGATGATGACCCGCGTGTTACGCGTACCCCAGTTATCCTCGGGATCTGTATTCCCGGTAAACGCAAGCAGCTTATCGTTTGGCGACCACGTCAACTCACTCTTGCTGCCGGGCGGGCTGGGTAGCTCCACGGGTTCGCTGCCGTCAATACCGACGACGCATATCGAGTCGCTAACGGTCAACCTGTCGCTATCTTCCCTGCGATCGGTAATATAGGCTATGCGACTTCCATCTGGGGACCATGTAAGGCTGTGGCATTCAAATCGGCCATCGGTAAGCCGTCGGCACGACGAGCCATCGGCTGCTGCCACCCATATTTGACTGTACTCCCCGTCGACAAACCCAAGTCCATCCGAACGGTAGTTAAGCCGCGTGTGAACCCGTACCGGCGACGACTGAAAGGCTTCCTTTCAGATCGGA
>JAJYCW010000090.1 GCA_021777995.1 bacterium | reverse complement strand
GCTGGCCGGCGCGAGTTTATTCGCGTGCGGTTGCGCTGTGAGGATGAAAGCTGGCGCGCCTCGACAACTGGTCCGCAGGGTTCGGGGTTTTTACGATCGATGGTTGGTGCAACGGGGCTTATGATTGTGCATGAACAACTCGGTGACATTGCGGCGGGCTCAGCGTTGCCTACATTAATTCTAGACACATATTAAGAGCTACGGCAGGTACCGCAGATCACGGCGTACCAACTGTAGCTCTTATTGGTTCTTTAGGTTATCGGTGGAAGGTTGGTTATGCAACTACTTGCCGGGCGGCACCGGCAATGGAACCCCACAAACTCACTCGCATGTAACACGCGACATGCCCATCCAAACTCGCTGGCAGGACGTCCTCTTTCTCGATCCGAATTTCTCGAACGCTGCCCACTTGACGATAAACGCCGGGTGTAACGATTTCACCGGCCAAAAACAACTCTTGAACTCCATCATAATTTTCGATGCCCTGCCGCATAATATCACCTGCTCCCTTCAATTTCAAAGGCTCGGCCTTGTGTGGTTCCAACTGGCCGTTAGCCGAGGTCAAAATACGATGCAATTGGTACGCACAACCGTCCGTTACCGGTGCATCCTCAAGTGCATCAGCCATGTTCGTCTGCAGCAGCTCAAACAATGAGCGTAGTACTAATTTACAAAAAGCACGTGATCTAAGGTATCACTGTGCTTCTACTTCGCTATTGACCCAAACACCACCATTTCAGCGGCCGGGCCAATCCAGACATAGAATATTATTGGCGACCGGCCTGTTAACAATTAGGGGTATCTTCAACTGTTAATACGTAATTGTACGGCATTTTTGATACATTTTTACGATTTTATATTCGCCGGTAGGTCTATATTATATAATTCTTGCAACGTAGAGTTTTAACACGTGCAGTGTGACGAATGCAGATTAGGTTTGTAGGTTTTTCAGCATACAACTCAAAGTAAAATGGAAGCTCGCATTTAGTTTATGTCGGTGTTTGCGCCAAAGCGTGGCTATAGATGAGCCCCGCACTCTCCTGCACCAACCTTACCCAACACCGAATTATCCGTTAGCCCGATCTCTTGCAACCTCCGGTTCACTTAACGCACCATTATTGATGAGAGCACCTGACTATTTGCCCAATTAGCAGTTAAAGCAATAACTGTATTTCTTATCAGGAAGCCCGTACGGTTTGCTGCGTTAATCAAATGCGAGGGTGTGTGCGGCCTCGCCCAATTTCGGTGCAGTGCGAGTTAACCGGTGAAACGCGGCCAGTTTGTGTGACCCTCTCCCCATGGTCAAATCGATGATACTGTTTTAGAGGATCAAGGTATTATAAATGCACGGATAAGCGGGAGGAACAGGGGAAGTGCCAACAGACATGGTGAATGAACTAATACTGCGGCGACGAAGCAGCCGTGCAATTGCTGCCGACAGACCCGTCCCGGCGGAAGCAATCGAGAGTATGCTGGAGGCGGCACGGTGGGCACCTTCTAGTGGCAATGCCCAACCCTGGCGGTTCATAGTGGTGAACGACGCTCCAAGCTTGCAGGATGCTCGAAACGCGTTGAAACCTGGAAACCAGGCATGGGCAAATGCAGCCCCAGTGCTGTTTGTGGCGTGCGCCAATCCTGCTGATGACTACGAGGTTGGCGGACAACCTCTGTATCTTTTTGATACTGGCCTGGCCGTGCAGAACCTGCTGCTTCAGGGTATTCACCTCGGTCTGGTTGTGCACCCCATGGCCGGCTGGGATGAGGAGGGCATAAGGAATGCAACCGGACTTCCCGAACCATACCGTGTTATTTGCGTTATTGCGGTGGGATATCCTGGCGCTCCAGGCGCGCTGCCGGAGGATTTGCAGAAGCGAGAAGCTGCAGAGCGTAGTAGAAAAACGCTTACGGAGATAAGTCACTTCAATCGTTGGTCAAGATAGACTGTAGGATTTAATCCAAGATTATCCACGTTGTTCAAATTTTTAATTTGCTGGAGGACGGATGCGCGTTTCTACTCTGTTTGGGGAGACACTGCGGGACATGCCTGCAGATACCGAAATTGTATCGCACCAAACTATGCTGCGTGCTGGGTACATACGCCAGCTAGGCGCAGGCATTTTTTCCTATTTGCCGCTTGCGCGTCGATCTCTTCGCAAAATTGAGGCGATCCTGCGGGAAGAGATGGATGCAATTGGCGGCCAGGAAATCAATATGCCAGTGGTACATCCGGCCGAATTGTGGCAGAAGACGGGCCGCTGGGATACCATCGATGAGTCGCTTGTACGATTCAAGGATCGGCGGGGCCATGATATGGTGCTGGCGATGACCCATGAAGAGGTCGCTGCTGATTTGACGCGCACTGAAATTAAGTCGTACAAACAGCTTCCTGCACTCATCTATCACATACAAACCAAGTTTCGTGATGAAGCACGTGCACGCGGTGGGCTCATTCGAGTACGTGAGTTCGTAATGAAGGACTCGTACTCACTAGACCGCGACGAAGCTGGGCTGAAATTACAATACGCCTTGCATTACAGTGCCTATTTCAAAATTGGTGCGCGGGTAGGATTGAATCTGCTTGCAGTGGGTGGTGACGTTGGTATGATGGGTGGGAAAGTAGCTCATGAGTTTATGTATCTCACACCCATTGGCGAGGACTCTCTTGTGGTGTGTGAGAATTGCGGCTACGCAGCTAACCAGGAAGCGGCTGTATTTTTAAAGACGCCCAATACTCCTGAGGAGGCGGGCCCTCTTACTAAAGTCGCAACACCGAACGCGAGCACCATTGCCGAACTCAGCGACTTTCTAGGCATTGCGCCGGCGGGCACATGCAAAGCAGTTTTCTTTATGGCTGATTTTGGACCCGCCAAGCCGGCACAACTAGTAACCGCACTGGTGCGGGGAGACATGGATGTAAATCCGGTGCTGGTTAAGAATCACTGCGGCGCACTTAACCTGCGACCTGCACAACCAGAGGAGATTGAAACAGCAGGCATGGTACCTGGTTATGCTTCTCCTGTCGGGGCCAAAGTGGGCGCTACTCTGGTCGTTATCGATGATGCGGCAGCTTCTGCAAACGGCCTTTTAGCAGGTGCCAACGAACCTGGGTATCACTTGCTCAATGTCAAATGCGGTCGTGATTTTCAGCCGGACATTGTGGCAAATATTGCCATAGCAGTGGATGGTCTTCCCTGTGTCACGTGCGGATCGCCTCTGGTGATTAAGCGTGGGGTAGAGGTAGGCAACATTTTTCAGCTAGGTACACGCTATAGCACTGCCCTAGGTGCAACGTTCTTAGACGAAACCGGCGCACTGAAGCCCGTTATTATGGGCTCATACGGAATTGGCCTTGGGAGGCTGCTTGCGTGCGTTGCGGAGGAATATCGAGACGACCGTGGGTTGGCACTTCCAATGTCTGTCGCACCTTTTCAGCTTAGCCTTGTATCGTTGTGCCGCACGGTAGAGGGACAATCGCAAGCTGAGGCACTTTATCAAGACTTACTGGCAGCAGGCGTGGAAGTGCTCTTTGACGACAGGAAAGACAGCTCGGCCGGCGTGAAATTCGCAGATTCGGAGCTTCGTGGTATCCCACTTCAAATGGTGATCTCCGAACGGTCAATGCAGAACGGTGGAGTGGAGTGGAAACTGCGCACTGGCTCGGAACGAACGATCATCTCCCTTGATTCTGCTATAGAAACGGTTAAGGCCGAAATTAGCCGCCAACTGGCGGAGCTAAAAGCTCGTACGTTGAGCGTTCCTGCTTGGAATGAGTGACAACACGAGGGATATGTAGGTGGCAAATACCACACAAAGGCTTGTTGCACCGCCTCAGGCAATGCTGGCAGGCCACGTGTGGTCGTTCAGCCGTGATCCGCTGGGATTTCTTACAGCAGCAGCAAAGGACTATGGAGACGTTGTGCGCCTCAAATTTGGGGGCCGTACCACATGGTTCGTTTCGGATCCCGCTCTCATTCACCAGGTGTTGGTTCAGGATTGGCGCAAGTTCGAGAAGGGGACCGGGCTGAAGCGCAGTAAGCCACTTTTCGGCAACGGTTTACTCACCAGTGAAGGCGAGTTATGGCGGCGGCAGCACAAGCTCATTATGCCTATTTTTCACCGGGAGCGCGTTGAAAGCTATGGCGCAATGATGGTGGATGAGGCCGAGTCGTGCACCGGTTTATGGAAGACGGGTGCTCACATCGACCTGTTGGAGGCTACTACCACCATCACCCTTCGCATAGTGATGCGCACGCTGTTTAATGCAGAACCTGGCGATACGCTTACAATAAGCGAGGCCGTGGAGTGTGCGCAGGCGGAGTTCGCACGCTCAATTCCCTTTATCATTATGCTGCCATCGTGGGTGCCCACGCCCGTTACTCCACGGCTAAGGCGCGCTATTAATAAACTAGACGACGCCATAGAGCGGCTGATCACTGTGCGCCGCAGTGAGGGGAGTGACCATGGGGACCTGCTTTCGCTGCTGTTGGCGGCACGCGACGATGAGAACCAGCAGGGAATGGACAATAAGCAACTTCGCGATGAACTCCTTACACTCTTCTTAGCGGGTCATGAAACAACTGCACTGGCGCTTGCCTGGGGACTCATGTTGATCGCTCAACATCCAGAAGTTGAAGCTAAGCTGGTGGAGGAAGCTGACCGGGTATTCGGCCGAGGACGTCCCGCAGCCAGCGATCGACCGGCGCTAATTTACACCGCTGCAGTAATTCAGGAGGTACTAAGGTTATATCCTCCGGCGTGGTCTGTGGGCCGCGAGGCAATAGACACGTGTCAGTTGGGAGATGTACAGGTGCGCCGAGGCGAGGTAGCGTTTTTTAGCCAGTGGGTTGTACATCGCGACGCCCGCTGGTTCTACGATCCAGCAGAGTTCATTCCGGAACGCTGGCTCAACGGCAGCACTGCAGACAACCCAAAGTTTGCCTATTTTCCGTTTGGTGGCGGCCCAAGGGTCTGTATTGGAAGTCAGTTTGCCCTCATGGAGTTAGTACTCTTGATCTCCTACATGACCGCTCACTTTAGGTTTTCACTCTCACCGCAATTTGTGCCGGATCTCTACCCTGCAATAACACTGCGACCGTTGCATCCAATGATGATGACTGTTACTGCACGAACATAGAGTTGGTGGCAGAGTTCCAGGGGCTGGCGTTGATTGGATCGTGGAGCAAACGTCGAGCCGCTGTCCAACTCGTGCAGCTGGTGTCGAACCTTAGAAAGTAACGTTCCTCCCCGTCAATAGACCGCTGATCGATGACTTGTGCCCCCATGCGCGTGTAGAATCGAAGGACTTTTGATGCCGTCGTACCGTATGCAGTTTTGTAGCCTCGTTTCTGAAGATCATTGAAAACCGTTCGCCAGAATAAAAATCTACTTTGCATGCTGTACTCACTAACTGAGAAGAGCGTCAGAAATTCGCACGTGCAGTTGTCCGACTCCGGTGCGGTGAAGCCATAAGCATGAGACTGCGCCTGAGAACAGTCACAATTAACCGCAAGGCCGGTAACAATGTCTCCGGTGTCTTCTCTTCTCATCACGTAGTTGATCTGCTGGCTATATGGAAGGCGGACAGCAAGGCGGCGAACTTCGTCATTCCAATTCCAAAGCTTACGAATCAGCCGATTATGAGATGCGCGCTCAAAGGCCCTATAAAACGCCTGTTCATACAGTTCTACTTCCGTAGGGCAGTTAGTGTCGAGAAGTCCCATCCATAGGTTGTTTGATTTGTCATTCATAGCGCGCGCATCCTCAATAAAATCTCCTGATCCGGTGCTAATGTGATCTGCGCGCGTATGCCCACTGGTTGTGGGTCCGCCGCGCAAATTCGAAGTCGTGAACCAATGATTCCAAGAATTGTGATCATTTCAGTCATCGCGAACTGTGCACCTATACACACATGTTTCCCTAATGCGAAAGGGTAGTAAGCATTGGCAGGAAGACTACGCTCCGGTGCGAAGCGATCTGGGTCAAACTTCTCCGGTTGCGGCCAATAGGCTTCCGCATGGTGAATTCCGTAAATCGAGATCAGCAGCACGCTACCCTTCCTTATGCGGACCGATCCCAAGGTGTCGTCGGTTACACACTCGCGCGCCATATTGTAAACGGGCGGATAGAGGCGCAACGCTTCTTGAATAATCTGCTTCGTGAAGGTTAGCAGTTCAAGGTCGTCGCTGGTCGGAAGTCGGCCTTTAAGCACCTGCGCACATTCCCTGTGCCACCTGGCGGCTATTTCGGGGTGCCGGCTTAGCAGATACAGTGTCCATGATAGAGCGGTCGCGGTTGTCTCAAAGCCCGACACAAATAGCGTCTTGGTCTCGTCTAACAAAGCTTGATCGTCAAGTTTGCTTCCGCTCTCCTTGTCTCGCGAGTGCGCAAGAAGATCCAATATGTCGCTCTTTACGTCCTTGTCTGGTTGCATTCTCCTATTTTCAATGTGAGGAACGAGGAATTCATCGAGCACTTGTCGAGTTTTATGGATTCGGTCATTCGCGCTGGAGGGTAACCACATCGGAAGTCGAATCAGTGATGTATTCCGTTGGCGCACCAGGTAGAGCGTTTCCCTCACAGCATGTCCAAAGTCAGCTGCATGCCCGTCATCAATTTCGGTCGACAATAGCGTTTTGCCAATGATAATGAGCGCCAGTCGCTGGATCTCGGCAACTATTGGAACGGAGCCCGTCTCCTCGTCAATGGTCTGCCAGCGTCGCATCGCGTCTTCTGTGGCTGCTCCTGCTGCTTCTACAAGCTGGCGCATTGTATGCGCCTTAAAGGCCGGCAGCATCTCGCGTCGCCGCTTTAGCCACTCCGGGCCGTCGGTGGAGAGCAATCCATCACCAATTACGATGCGACCAGTTTTGTATTGAAAACTACGTTCGTATCTATCATGGTTCGTTACCAATATCTGTCTGGCATACTCCGCGCTAGTCACCGCATAGAGGTACTTGTGCAACATTCGGAATCTTGCCAGGCCACCGTTTTGCCATGCTAATTCCGCTGGAAATAGGTGAGGGCGATTCCACATTTGGCGTGCGTTGCCAGTTAACCAATGGTTCCCTTGTACTGGAGATTGACCTGTGCTGTTCATGCGCGCCCTCGTTTTATGCATAGTTTTCGGGTGGCCTCTACATAATCGTCGTTCAGGCTCGTGCCGGACTCGATGTAACGACTAAAGGATTGTGCGAACCGCGCCATGCCCATTCCATCAATCACTGCATGATCGGCTCCTGCGGTTAAACATAGCATCTTTCGGGTAACCGTTCCTCCGCTTGCGCACCATTGAACCTTGTTGATAAGGCTGCCCACTGCGACCGTAATTGTATAGATCTGTGTAGGAAAGCCGAAAAAGGGCTGGTCTAATCCGCGCATCTGAACGTTCGTCAGGCCAATGACACCGTGGTATTTCTTCAGTAAGAGTGGATCGCGCTTTATTCTTGCGGCCTGCAAGCGACGAATGGGCAATGGCATCTTTGCCATACGCCGCCGCCAGCGTACTAGTGGGTCATCCTCAAGAGTACTACGACAAGCTTCACGGAGTTCGCTGTTGGTCTCTGCCAGCGTTCGCGATTGCGCGGCACGAAAAATATAGCCCACGGGAACTTTACCGGCCCCCCTTACGGGCTTTTCAATTACAGTGCCGACGTCTATTTCAGTGAACGTAACTAACTTGTTGCCACGTTTGAAGGTAACTGCCGCGGGCTGCTCCGCTGCGGCTAGCGCCAGGCAGTGCAGAATATAGGAGTGGTGCGATAATGCCAATCCAGTTTTGCGTGTACATTTGGAAATGCGTTCGGCGGCCAGCGTGAAGTCGACTTCGGTTGATCCATAGACGGTATGCTCACGGTGCTGCTCAAGCAGTGTTACGACCGCATTCCGCACTGTTGGCCATGGGCGAACCGTACATCCGTCTAGCTCAACCATTTTGAACTCCTGCCAGATCATCAGTGCCGTGCTGTAATCTAAACCAGTCCATAAACTCGACTAGGTCCTCTACAGCTTGCACGGTAACACCGTTGTACAACGAAGCGCGAATACCGCCAAGGCTTCGATGACCGGTAAGTCCCACGAATCCTGCTTGCTCTGCACTTACGAGGAATAGGTTTGTTAGATCTGGAGTTGGCAGCACGAACGTTGCATTCATTTGGGACCGGTGCGCATGGCATGCTGTCCCGCGGTAAAATCCGTAGCTGCTATCAATAGCCCCGTATAGGGTCTTCGCCTTGCGGCGATTGATATCCGACATGTTCCCGAGCCCGCCAACATCGTTTTGCAGCCACCTCGTTACAAGCATCATGGTGTAGATGGCGAAAACTGGGGGCGTATTGTAGTTGGAGCGATGCTGCGCAAAAAGCCGATAGTCCATGATGGAGGGGATATTCTGTGGCGCGTCCTGAAGTACATCCTCGTGAACAATTACAATTGTTACTCCGGCCGGGCCCATATTCTTCTGGGCATGCGCGTAAATCACTGCATAGTCGGATATGTCGAAAGGTTTGCTCAAGAAATCCGAGGACATATCACACACTCGTCGAACTCCGCGGAGACCTGGCAGGTAAGGAAACTGGAGCCCCTCCACGGTTTCGTTAGAGATGTAATGCAGGTAGGCTGCCCCTGAAGAGAAACGGCACTCACCAGGTTCCGGTAAGCGCCTAAATCCATCCGATTCTCCGTTCCAGGCTTCGTGAATGGTGCCTTCCTTACGCGCCTCCGTTAGTGCTTTTTTGCTCCAGTAACCCGTGGTAAGATAATCTGCGCATTGATTACCGCCCCGCAGTAGGTTTACCGGCACCATGCTGAACTGCATAGTACCACCGCCCTGCAGGAAGAGAATGTGGTAACTGGATGGCACATTCAGTAATGTGCGAATGTTGAATTCAGCTTCATCGAGGACATTCTGAAACCAATGCGACCGGTGGCTGACACCCAAAAGAGAAATATTTGTGCCGGGTGCTTTAATAATAGCCTCGTGGGCCTGTTGCAACACAACCTGTGGCAAGGCACCGGGGCCACCTGAAAAGTTGTGCAAATCTGAAAAGCTTGTATCAGAATATTCTTCCACTGACTGAGGATAGTCGCACATCGTTGGCATGACTCTCCATCTCCTTTGTTCCCTAATCGTCGTCCATACTAGGATACAATGGATAGTACAGCGATGGAAGTGAATTTTCTAACAATGAGACTGTGAAATATTACGTACAGAGCGCTCTAAGGGGTAACAAACCGCGGATTAGTCTACAGGCCGCAGGTTGATTCGAGAAAACTTCGACGACTTGCGGCCTGATTGAATGCGACAGGCAACGTGGACTGACTGCAGCCGTTCTGGATGATTAGTGCTGAGGCACGAACAATATGCTATTTGTTGAAGGTTTGAAGCCCGCACGCTTGAATGCCATCTTCGTACTGGGCAGTTCGGCCTCGAGTCTCCAGATAAGACCCGTTCGGGCATTTTCGATTGCGAGCATCGCCATGCCCAAATCAATGCCAATCACGTCGGTATCAAACCAGTGTCGTGAGGGGTTTATGGCATCTGCGAACCCATATCGGCCCCAAGCATCATCATGGTACTTCGTATAGAGGTAATTCGCGGCATCGGTTGCCAGGGTAGGCGAAGTCTCTAGGGCAGCTATTGCCCCTGTTGGCGAGACCGTTCCATCTATAGGACCACCTGGTGCACCGTAGGCATTGTAGCCATCCGGTGCATCACTCGCATTCAGTCCCCAGCAGTTAGGGCCCAACCCCGGAAACTTGTGTGCATTCGCTATGCAAAACTCTCGATTAATCAGTATGCCATTTCGGGCAGACACAAAGTAGTTCCAGCCCATATTATCACGTTTATTGCTAAAGTTATAAAATCCCTGAGCCATTTCGTGAATGAAGATTGGTCCGCCTGCTAGGGTAGTCAGGTCTTTATAGGACACGGGGGGTCGCTTCCATGCCTTCCACATTTCCGCCGGCGGGCGATTGTGGGGAGAACCAAGGGCTGGGAGCAGTAGTGTCATTAACTCGCAGTAGCTATCCCAATTCGCATGGATGAAGCCCGTTTCAGGATGCCAGCCCATGCTTAATACCATTTTTTGTGGATCTACACCACCATTAGTGCGCATCCATGTCCAGTCGATGTTACTATACAGCTTGTCGGCAAGCCGCTGAACGGTGGAATGCGGCCAGAACGCACTATCAATGAGTGCGCCCTGAAGCAGAAGCGCTGTATCAATGCTTGAAACCTCACATTTCCACTGCCGCACACCAGTGTTAATATCGACGAAGTGGTAGTACCATCCATGCACCGAAGGCAGGCTGTTTTCGACAAAAGTAAGTGTATTAAGTGCACGCTGGTAGGCCTCCTTGTCCGATATCCAGTGATGTTTCACTGCGATGGGTAGTGATGCCAGTGCGTAACCAGTACTCGCGATGCTTGCAATGGTAAATCTTTTGTACGGCTTCACGTTTGACGCTCTATCAAGCGTGAGGCCCGTTTTGGGGCTGCTTTGCTGCCAGAAGAACAGGAAAGCCCGGTGTTCAATAACATTCAACAATCGGCCATCTGGCAGACCCTTATTACGGCTGATTTGTGCCGTAGCCCCAATAGGGAGCGTTGATATCAACCCGATGACGGTAATGATTTGGCCGATGCAATCGCGGAAAAACCTGCTCAATTTTGGTTTCCTGTGAAAAATTTGGCTGCCCTGCATGTTGCACGCAAGGGCAGCCTGTTTGTAGTGATGTAAGCTGTGTTCTACTGAAGTTGACCAGTCTGCTCTGCTGTTTGAAGAGTCGTACAGAACGTGTCTATCCAGCTGAGGTTCATGGTACCGAAATTCATATTGCTTGGGTCGAATGCCCACATGTTGGTATGGTCGCCATTACTTGGCTGACAGGTTGCATCCCACGATGTGAATTTAGCATGGCCATCCATAAAGACAATGTTGCTTGATCTGTCGCTTCCATTGTGGCGTGCGCCAAAGTTAGCACCACTCATACCCCAGTTTGGTACCATCGCCATCCACGGGCCGTAATCCGGATAGACGTCCTTGTTTTCGGCGACCATCAGTGTACCGGCAGGATAAGGAAAGGCAATGCTTGTGTACTGATTACCTGCCCACCAGTCACCAGAACCGATTGCAGCGGACGACTTGAAGAATGCGCGGTAGTAGAAGTAACCCCGGTATGTTTTGGGAGTTGCAGGGTTGTATCCGCTGTTCGCATTCCCGGACTCGTCGTACACCTGCGATGCAGGGTTGCTGGGGCAGCGGAAGATCTGGAGGTTTTTGATATACGGCTGAATGATGTCTTTCCAGTTGCCCTCAATATACTTGCTATCCTGATCACGCACCGGTGGCAGGTATTCGTCATAATCCTGGCTATACATGTTGATGCCAAGGCCGATCTGCTGCAGGTTTGAGAGGCAGACGGTTTTCCTGGCCTGCTCCCGTGCCTGGGCAAATACAGGGAAAAGAATGGCTGCTAAAATTGCGATAATTGCGATTACTACGAGCAGTTCAATCAGGGTAAATCCTGATCGGTTGTGTATCACACTACGATGATTCATGGCTCTGGTGCTCCTTGTTGGTAGGCTGCGCTTTGCAGCTATTTCGTGCCCGAAGTTGATCCGGTTGGGCCTGGGATGGATGGTAGTACCGGTTTACCCAAACCAGCCTGCTGAGGAGTTATTGCTCCGCCAGATGCTGGGCTGTTAGTAAAATTGCGATATAAAACGAAAACGAGAATGAGGACAATGAAACCAACAACGCCGTAAACGAGGCGCTGGTCAATTTCCTTTTTCATGGTAACGATAGACTCCCAGTGCATGGGGCACAAGATTTTCGAATATCCAGCCTTGGCTGCACGCGTACTGCAGTTTCATCGGGTCGTGCGCCGCTGATATTGGCGGCTAACAATCTAAATGCCGTTGCAGCCATGTTGTAAACAGACTGGTGTACGCTGGTTAACGGCGGATCGGTATGGTCGCACAACGTAGTGGAGTCAAACCCCACCACGGACAGATCCTCAGGAACGCGAACACCATTTTGCCGGAGCAGCGATATGAGGTTTATTGCGACATCATCACTCCACGAGAAAACTGCGGTTGGTCGCTCACCGTCGGATTTACTTAGCATTTCAACTACCGGGCCGAGGTCGTGCTCAACGGAGAATGCATCAATAACCATCTGGTATTCTGCAGGCAGACCGGCATCGGCGAGTGCTTTAAGGTAGCCCTGCTTGCGTTCGCGTGCCGCGCCGGAAACGTCTGATCCCGCCAGATGTGCGATACGCCGGTGGCCCAGAGACAGCAGGTATTCAACCGCGAGCCGGGCGCCCTCCATGTTGTCACAGTCAACAAACCAGTGTCTCTTGTCCGCACTATGGCTAAACATCATGACAAAAGGAAATCCAGCCTCGAGCAGGGCGTTTGCTAGTGGATCCTTTTCATCGCGTAGTAGAAGTGCGCCATCTGCCCGCCCGTCTAGTAATACAGAGAGTTCTCGGCGGTGTTTCTCCTGCACAGCCTCCACATCCGATGCCACGTTGCGTGTGTGCAGTAACACATCGTAGCCAACTTCCAGTGCTGTGTCGGTAATTCCGTGCATCAACTCGTTGGTAAAACCGGACCAGCCGGAGAATATGGCAGGATACTGCATAACGACTGCCACTGTATGTGTTTGGCGGTGACTTAAGCCACGTGCGAGAGCGTTTGGATGATACTGCAGTTCCGACATTGCTCGTCGTACTCTGGAACAAGTCGCCTCTGATATGCCGCGCACAGCGCCTTGACCATTAAGGACGTAGGACACGGTTGCCACCGAAACTCCAGCACGTCTAGCCACTTCCCTCATCGTTGCTGCCAAGTATTACCACTCCTCTTAACTTAACCGGTTAAGTTGAAGACATGATAACGCAAAACCTTGTGCTTGTCAAGTATGAATGCAAAAATCGCAAAATTAATATATGAATAGAGCAAATGTATCTGGTCATTTTAGCCAATGTAATGAATTGGGCTCAGTATTACTCCGTTCGTCTAATCTAATTTCTGCTCCCTGTATGAACATCACCACTCCTCTTCGCATCATTTGCAACAATAGAGCTGGTTTGGCGTCCCATGTTTACGAGCAGCATTCGAACTGCCACTTGTTCTTCGTTATAACCAATGCCGTGCTTGCACCTAAGCCGCTGCGAACAGATCGTCAGGTGTACACAAGGTTGAACGCCCATCATAATAGCCTGCGTTGCTATACAAACTATAGGGGCCTAAGGTATCCTGTGGTAGCAATCATCTACGGTGCCATGGAGTAATAAACATATTGGCGGATTTTAGTGCGAATGAGAAAGCTGCCTCGCGCGATATACTCGTTGGGAAAACAACTGCGGAGATTTCCAAGCTTTTAACGGATAGCGGCAACCCAGGGTACAGGGGGCAGCAGATTGCGGGCTGGCTCTATCGTAAAGGTGCAGCCTCGTTTCAGGATATGACAGACCTTCCAGTTGCGCTACGCACGGATCTTAATCAGAATTGCGTGCTTGGACTACCCGAATTGCGTCACAAGGATGTTGCCTCCGACGGCACCATCAAGTATCTGCTAGCAATGCACGATGGACTTACGGTCGAAAGTGTCTACCTTCCTTATCAGCAGCGCGTGTCTGTCTGTCTGTCAACACAAGTAGGATGTCCAGCTGGCTGTACATTCTGTGCAACCGGTCAAGGCGGATTTGCCCGTAATCTCACTGCAGGAGAGATTGTTGGCCAGCTTTTATTTATGCAGCGCGAAAGCGAGCGTAGGATATCGCATGTTGTCTATATGGGGATGGGCGAGCCGTTGTTTAACATCGACAACGTGCTTACGAGTCTAAAGTTGATTGGTAGTGAAGTTGGAATTTCGGTTCGAAACCTTACCGTCTCCACTGTGGGAGTAGTACCCGGAATTGAAGCTCTGGCTGATGCTGATCTCCCTGTGACGCTTGCTTTGTCTCTACATGCTCCCGACGATGCCTTGCGCCAGCAGCTTATTCCAACTGGGCGAAAGTGGCCTATCAGCGAGATTATGAAAGCCTGTCGTCATTACACTCGTAAAGCTCGCAGGAACCTTACCTTTGAATATCTGCTAATTGGCGGCCTTAACGATAGCGTGGAGCAAGCTGACCAATTAGCCACCTTGTTGAACACATGGCGGTTGCCTGGAAATGTCAATCTTATCCCGTTCAATTACGTTGAAACTCCCGGCGGTTATAAGCGACCCGCCCCCGAAGCAGTGCAACTGTTTCGTGAACAACTTGAAAAATCTGGGCGAATAGTTACTCAGCGAATGACTCGCGGCACCTCGATTTCTGCTGCTTGTGGGCAGTTACGTCGCAAGGCTGCCGATGTTCATCAATTTGACTTACGGCTGGAGGCGGCAGGATCGCCGCCACAGAAATGAGGACCGCTTCGGTGTTGGTTCTGGTACTAATGGTGGGCCTCTGCGGCTGCGGCGTATCGGCTCAACAGCGGCAGCAACTCCTTCTCGAGCGTGCCCAAATAAAAGAGCGTGAAAAACTTGCCTCTACACCGGGCATGTTTGCAGGCAACGGCTGCTATATACCGTGGCGGATACCTAACCCACGACATCCCAACAGTAAGCCCCTCACTGTTCTAGAAGCGCACGCCGCAGTAGGAATTGTACAGGTGAGTGGGAATGCCGCCGTGGTGAAGCTGCAGCACGTTACTGCGCTGATCTACAAGAACAACGTTCCAGTATTCAGGCTTAAAGCGGACGGCGTTACCGGTGATGAAGGCGCGATGACCGTTGCGGCGCAAGGTTCAGTGCTGTTTGTATCGACCAACACTCCTCCTGATCTGCAGGTGACTGCAGATCGCGCTACATGGTCGCGATCAACGCACCTGTTAATCGCGGACGGTAATGTGAGGGCAGTTAAGAGGCAGCACAATGGTCCTGAAATTGTACGTATGGGTAGCCACATGGTTTACAATACTGAGAACGGTGAGTTGAGCTATTGAGAAAACTTCGCATTGAATTAGTCTGTGCCGCAGTGGTTGCACTTGCTTCTGTGGGCAAACCTGGCGCATGCGCGCCCGTTAACAGAAATATCGACCGATATGGTGATGTGGTCATACAATCAAGCCATGGCACAACTGATTTTCTCCATCGACGCTTTACCATAAAGGGACCGAATGTAGAGGTTTGGCTTTCGGACAAAACAAGCCCGGTACAATTTCACATCTATTGCGCCGGTGTTAGCGGCAGTTGGAGCACCGCTGCCAAACAGCAGCAGGTGGAAGTTACAATGCAAGGTCCGGTGCGCTTCCACGTTGTTATGAAGCGTAATAACCAAACCCAGGTGATCGATGGGTCCGCGCTATCGGCAGTTTATACCCAGCAGGGCCACCTTGTACGCTTATTAGGCGGTGTGCGTGCCACACTGCTGGACGACAAAGTGCTTGCCGGGCCTGCGCAAGTCCACGCTGCTGAGGTTGCGGTGAGTACCTTGGGTAATCGTAGTGCCGTGCTGAGGGGAGCTTCCTACGCTGCGCTGGTGTCATTGAATCTGCGAGGCAAAAACCTGCAAACCTATCGCTGTACTTGCCAGGGATTTACGACTTTTACCTTTGATCAACCAGGCCACGTTTCAATACTGGGATCTGGAACCCATGTGAATGTTTCGGGAGCAGGCTCGAGTTCTAAATTGCAGGCAGTAATGGCTTTCACCGCTCCGGCGATCTCTGCAGCGTTTGGACCAGTTCCCGCTGAATTCCATGCTTCTGGCGGCATCAGTGGGGACTATAATTGGCAATTTAATGGGCAACAACCAATGAAGGCCCACCTCACTGCCGCTACACTCGACTATTCTGCGGTATCGAGCACGGTCACTCTGGCGGGAGGCGTAATCGCGGAGTCGGGCAGGGCGGACGGCAAGGATATTCCCACCAGGCTCTCGGTGAGCCAGCTGACTATGCGAACAACAAACCCCGAAAAGTACGTGGTTCTGGCAAATCCCGCCTCAAGCTATGCCTCTTTTGGGCTGGGTAGGTACGGACAACACGCCCTGCCTTCCAGTGTTGGCAAGACAACTGGGTCGGTTACAGTATCCCATTTCAGCAACGGTATCCTCATACCCGGAAGTGCCGCCCAATTAAGCGGCCCGGCACTTAGCATGGTCTACGATAGCAGTGACTCAGGAACCCATGCCACGCTTCAATGCAAAACCATTGACACTACGTTCAGAGCAGACCGGACATTGAAACGACTTGTGGCCTCGGACGATGTTCACTTTGTATGGAATCAGAAACTAGCTCCTTCAAAGTCATCGCCGGGAACGGCCACAACGAACATGCGGACTGTGTCGGGCTTCACGCAAACGCTGCAGGTAGATCAAACTGCTGCGTCAAACGGCGTTGTACCACAGCAGACGGTCATTTTGAACGGGCCGACCGATGCCACCATAACACTTCCATCCTTAGAGAGCCCGGTACATTACACGGACAAAGCCGGCGACCGCATTGAGCTTAACCTTGCAACGCAACAGCTTGACTGGTTCACTGCCAGCCACAGCGCCAAGTTCAGCGCCTCGGTTCCCATAAGCCCACCAGAACCCAAGCGGCGTTCTAAGGCAAGGGCTGCCAGATGAAAATCAGAACTGATAATCTTGTGAAGAGCTACCGGGGTAGGGTGGTTGTGGACCATATCAGCCTGGAGGTGGAACAGGGCGAAGTAGTAGGACTTCTTGGGCCTAACGGTGCCGGGAAGACTACAACCTTCTACATGATTGTGGGCCTGGTACATCCCGACGCCGGCCACGTGTTTCTTGACGACCAGGATATAACACGCTTACCTATGTACAAACGTGCCCGAGCTGGTGTGAGTTACCTGCCGCAGGAAGCTTCGGTGTTTCGTAACCTGACCGTTGAGGAAAACCTCATGTTGGTTCTGCAAATGCAGGGCATCCCAGCGTCTGAACAGCGAAGTCGCACCCACGAACTCCTGGAGCAGCTCAGCATCTATCACCTAAGGGCTCAGGTAGGCAAGCTTTTATCTGGCGGTGAACGGCGAAGAGTGGAAATTGCACGTGCGCTTGCGACCCGACCAAAGTTCATCCTGCTCGACGAGCCATTTACAGGTGTCGATCCCATTGCAATCGACGATATTGGCAGTATCATTCATGGTCTTGCTAAATCGGAAGACAGAATAGGGATTCTTATTACCGACCACAACGTGCCCGAGACGCTCTCCGTCGCCGAAGGGCTCTCCCACGTCTTAGTGAGGTCGATCGCCCTGGACCGCGAGGGGAGCGTCTGGATCGGGACGAACGGCGGCCTGAACCGGCTCCGGGACCGGAAGGTCCTCGTCTACGGCGAGCGCGAGGGCGGCG
>JAJYCW010000194.1 GCA_021777995.1 bacterium | reverse complement strand
GATCGCTTACCAGTATTAGTAACCTGTACCGTGGCAGTGACTTTGCCCTGTGCTGAGAAGCGTGATGCGCTAAGATGAAGCTTGGAAAACTTGAAATGCGTGTACGATAACCCATAACCAAACGGAAACAAGGGAGCGATACGTTTCTTATCGAACCATCGATATCCCACAAAGATACCTTCACGGTAATGCGCCTGCCCATTCGTTCCGGGATAGTTGCCATAGTCTGGATAGTCACGTCTATGCGCACCCAGTGTAACCGGTAGACGGCCAGATGGATCCGTATCCCCAAATAGAATGGAGGCGAGCGCAGGAGCCCCTTCCTCACCCGGGAACCATGCTTCAATTACCGCGGGCACCTTGGACAGCCAATCGACCATCCTTACAGGGGTTCCGTTATTCATTACTACGATGGTGTTTGGATTAGCGGCAGCAACGGCTCGGATGAGGGCTGGTTGGAAACCCTGGAGATCCATTGACGGCCTATCAGTACCCTCCCACTCATCGGAAGAGCCTACAAATACAACCGCTACGCTGGATTTGCGCGCCGCTTCAACTGCAGTTGCGAACTGGTCGTTTCGTGCCGGTGGTACCCAGTTGAAATGCAGGTAACCAGGCGTGCCATCGTCTCTAAACTCCAGGCGTAAAACAGCAGGCTTGCCAGCCGTAAGGGAAATACCCCCCGACTCCGCAGCACCGCCGGTATCGAGCCACCGGTTAATCACAGGTCTACCGTTAATCGTCAGACGGTACCCTCCCGAGGCACGGATCGTAAACAAGTAACGGCCCGTACGCGGCGGGATAATTGAACCGCTCCACCTCACACCAAAGCCACTACTTGGCAGCCCTCCGGGGAGGCCGGCACCTTTAAATGAGAGTTGTGAACTTTGATCTGTGCGGCGCACTACGGGAACGCCCGTAAACTTGTCGTTTGTGTAGTAAGAGCCGGTTAGCCCACTCTGCGAAGGTCCCGTGGTGTTAGAGACCAGAACCGAAGCGGGAACCGGTTGATCACCGTCACCGGGTGGGGTTCCCTGCACATAACGGATCTTGATTCTGTTGCCAGCACGCTTTGTGATTGCCTGCAGCGGGTCAATATAGAACGGGGGTTGTACACCCACGCTGCCGCGCGCGCCCACGTGCCACGTCGTGGCTCGGGGTCCAATGATCGCGATGGACTTGATACCAGACGAGAACGGTAGTAAATCGTGCTGGTTCTTTAGTAGCACTATGCCCTCATTGGCAGACTGTAACGCAAGATGCCGAGCGTGCGCGGTATTCACCAACGACTGGTTAGGCGTTGGTACGTGGTTCATAAGGCCAACCTTCAGTATGGTACGAAGCAGCCTCTTAACTGCGCCGTCAATCTGCTGCACCTTTATCTGACCACTGGCTAATGCAGCCCGAAGGTTAGCTCTACGAAGGAAACCAGGGCCAGGCATCTCTAGGTCCAGTCCTGCCTGTACAGGGCCAACAGTATCGTGCACTGCGCCCCAGTCGGACATGGCAAGCCCCTTAAATCCCCAGTCATCCTTTAGGATATCTGTCAGCAAGTACCAGTTATCCGTGCAATACTGGCCGTTAACCTTGTTATAGGCTGCCATGATTGACCACACATGCGCTTGTTTAACCGCTGCCCTGAAACCAGGCAGGTAGATCTCTCGTAGAGCACGCTCACCCACATTAACATTCACATATCCGCGATCAATCTCCTCATTGTTGCAGGCGTAATGCTTTACACACGCTGCACATCCGGTAGACTGCACACCTTCTATGTAATCGACAGCAAGCTGCGCATTAAGGAATGGGTCCTCGGTAAAGAATTCGCCGTTCCGGCCGTCTAAAGGTGATCGCTGAATATTGATAGCCGGTGCAAGCAGTACCTGAGCACCTTCGCCTTTATTCAGGGCCTCGAGTCCAATAGTAGCTCCCACCTGCTTGATCAACGAAAGATCCCATGTGGAAGCGAGGTTCACACCCGCTGGAAATGCAGTTGCCGGGCCCTGTGTGCCGCCGTCGCCACCTCGTACTCCTTGCGCTCCATCCACCATACCCAGAGCTGGCAAACCGAGCGACGCGAGAGGCTGCGAAGTAAACCCTGTGCCGGTCATGAGCGATAGTTTATCGTTCAAAGTCAGGCGCTTAAACAGGCTATCTACGCGCACATTTAGCGGCAAATGTGTGTTGAGGTAGCGTGGGGCACACATCGCTGCAGTAGCCGCACCGCAGACCAGGGTCGTAGTCAACATAGACCGCCAGATACTGGCAAATGGAACCCGTGCTGCAGACCTAGAGTTCATAAGTCCACCTTTCAGTAATGTCAGCAATTCTGCTGTAAGTAAAGACACTCGCTTCGTGCTACTCACAACGCTGAAGTGAGTGTATGTTAACCATATAGCCGTCGTTATCCTGTTAAATAAACTTGACCAATGAAATATGCTGCTTTCGAAAAATAAATGAAGCCAAACGCAATGTATCACCGTCAACACAATCATAAAGATATATTAGGACCGTGTAATGACCAAAGGAGGCGTGTATCCTTGAAGACGCCAATTACCACACATATCAATGTGGTTGCCTGCCTGATTATCGGATTTCACATCTCGGCGTTCGTGTTTGGCGTGGTGACGGTCTTGTTTGGCAGCGCCCTTGTTCCTGCAGGATTGGTAACCGGAACTGCCACCGGTTCCGCCCCATTTACCGTGGCCACCACGGGGGCAGGTGTCGTTTTTGGCAGTATGATCGCGGCAATGGGGGTATTCGCGCTGCTGATTTCGCTGCCGGGTATGTTAGCAGGATGGGGGCTGCTCACTCGCAAGCCGTGGGCACGGGTTCTGGCCATCATTGTGTGTATTCTTAACCTGGTAGCCTTCCCTATTGGCACAGCGTTAGCCGTGTATGGGCTGCTCATCTTGTTCAACCCGGAAGCCGAACGACTCCTTGGGTTTCCAAGCTCCTAAGCGCTTCCAATTGTGTGGTCGTTAGCCGAGGCAGTGCGGATCACGCCATGACGGGTGATCGTTGCAGGAGATTCCTGGTGAGAAGTCGTACGATCAATTTAGTCTACTCTTGATAGACATCGCACGCGTTAATAACGGCGGCGGAATACGTGGATCCCAAATCAGTACCCATCGAATTGATTTTTCGAACTAAGTCGGCGGCAATTGTATTATCTCAGCCACACTGACGCGCACAGTACAATAATGCAATTCCTTGGTAATATTATTGCTTGTGCAGGATTAGTGTATGCTCACGATTAATAAGGTCATTGATGGTTGGGTGAGATATTGAATTCACCAGGCTACAATCTGAAGTCAAGGAGCAGAGCATATGTCGAACAGCAATATGGCAGTTCATGTTAAAGTGCTAGGATGTATCTTTACGGTCCTTCACGCACTTTCGGTGTTAGGTGCGGCACTGTGGCTAGGGTTTGCGGGCCTGGTGGCAACCGCAGGCAGCACTGCAGGAGCAACTCAGGGCGATCCCAACGCGGCGGGTGCTAGCCTGGTGGCCGGTGGCATTATTGGTATTGTCCCTTTCGTTTTGTTACTCATTTCTCTGCCAGGTCTAATTTGTGGTATTGGCCTGCTTCAATTTAAGCCCTGGGCTCGTGGTTTGTGCATAGTCCTGTGCG
>JAJYCW010000089.1 GCA_021777995.1 bacterium | reverse complement strand
CATTAATCCACCCACGCAGGAACAACAGAACACTGCATCAAGGGAGGTAAATCAAACCAAAGACGCAACACCGTAACTCACATTTCTGTCCCATTTTTGTTGACACATTCCGTAGCGTGTTTGATCGGATGAAAAGTACCCTGTTCTGGTGTGGATAATATGATGGATAGAGGTCGCTATTATCACCAGTTGTAAGCTGCCGGAGTTTATGGGAATGAAGGTTAAATCTATATATATGACAAGGTGATACCGCGGATTTGCTCGCACTAAAAAGTATGTAGGAATTGTCGTTTGTTATCGTGACGTTATTAATATACATATCGGTTTTTAAAATGGTTTTTACCCTTTGGGTTTTTAAGTTAATTAGATGAAGGTTATGTAGGTCGTCTGAAGTAGTCGTGTATATCATATTGTTATTACTGGAACTCATAACGTAGGAGGTATTGCTGTCGCCTCTTAGATAATAAGGAGGGTCAGATTTACAACCAATTACCAATTGAATCATAAATAGTGCACCTATTACAATTTTTGGAATTCTACCGGTTAGTTTCGTTGCCCAGTTACTCATAGCGGCCTCCATGTTTTGCAATCGTTATATAACTCTGCTGGTGCGTGCATCACTTCATGCACCAGCTATCTTTCAACATCACAGGCACGACGTACACTAAGTGCCTTAGAACGGCCAAAGGGGACTTGAACACATTATATCTGTAATTGCTCCTTTTACTGTGTAACATTCTCTACACGAGCCCCTCTGCTACCCCTCGCTCAACGAGCGCAGTGAGTGCCCGGGAGAGGGGTGGCCCGAAAGGGCCGGGGTGAGGTCACGCACCGTAAGCAGCACCTGCAGGCTGTTGAACTTGCATACTCTTCCGCCGCCTTCAGCGAGCCGCAGCGAGCAGAACCTCACCCCATGACCTGTGGTCATTCCCCTCTCCCTCCCAGTCGCTGCCGCTCCTTCGGGAGAGGGGCACAATGCCGCAACGTCATTCACTGTTCGCCGACGACAAACCCCTCTGCACCCCTCGCTGGCAGAACCTCACCCCATGACCTACGGTCATTCCCCTCTCCCTCCCAGTCGCTGGCGCTCCTTCGGGAGAGGGGCACAATGCCGCAAGGTTGCTCACTGTAAGCAGCACCAGCAAGCTGTTGAACCTGCGCGCTCTCTGCTACCCCTCGCTCAAGGAGCGTAGCGACTGCCCGGGAGAGGGGTGGGCGCGACAGCGACCGGGGTGAGGTTGCTCGCCGTAAGCAGCACCTGCAAGCTGTTGAACCTGGGCGCTCTCTGCTACCCCTCGCTCAACGAGCGCAGTGAGTGCCCGGGAGAGGGGTGGACGCGCGAGCGGCCAGGGTGAGGTTGCTCACCGTCAGCAGCACCTGCAAGCTGTTGAACCTGCTTACTCTTCCGCCGCCTTCAGCGAGCCGCAGCGCGCAGAACCTCACCCCATGACCTGCGGTCATTCCCCTCTCCCTCCCAGTCGCTGCCGCTCCTTCGGGAGAGGGGCGCAATGCCGCAACGTCGCTCACTGTTCGCCCACGACAAGCCCCTCTGCAACCCCTCGCTGGCAGAACCTCACCCCATGACCTGCGGTCATTCCCCTCTCCCTCCCAGTCGCTGGCGCTCCTTCAGGAGAGGGGCACAATGCCGCAACGTCGCTCACTGTTCGCCCACGACAAGCCCCTCTGCACCCCTCGCTGGCAGAACCTCACCCCATGACCTGCGGTCATGCCCCTCTCCCTCCCAGTCGCTGCCGCTCCTTCGGGAGAGGGGCACAATGCCGCAACGTCGCTCACTGTTCACCCACGACAAGCCCCTCTGCTACCCCTCGCTCAACGAGCGCAGTGAGTGCCCGGGAGAGGGGCACAATGCCGCAACCTCGCTCACCGTTCGCCCACGACAAACCCCTCTGTAACCCCTCGCTCAACGAGCATAGCGAGTGCCCGGGAGAGGGGTGGCCCGCAAGGGCCGGGGTGAGGTCACGCACCGTAACCAGCACCTGCAGGCTGTTGAACCTGCTTACTCTTCCGCCGCCTTTAGCGAGCCGCAGCGAGTGCCCGGGAGAGGTCACGCACCGTAAGTAGCCCCAATCAGTAGGCCCGGCTTTCTAAGGCTTTGTGCAAATGGTTGACCGTCGCGAGGTTGGCTGTAAGGTGTCTTTTAGGCCGGTAGAACCGGCATCGTTACGCGATGCTCAACTTTCCGACGAGTTAGTGATAAGACGTTTGCAAGCAGGTACAGCGCCTACGTTACCACATGGCTGCAGCTTTCGATATGCGCGGGGACTCACACCGGTATGCTGACTGAAGCGCTGTGAGAAGTAGACAGGATCCATTCCGACCTGCCCTGCAATGTGACCCACTGGCAGGCGGGTACGCACCAGGAGCTGTTTCGCTTTTTCGATCCGCTGCAAATCCAGATATTGTAGCGGAGAAATACCCACTTCATCGCGGAAAAGGTGCGCAAGCCGCGATGTAGATAGACAGGCAAACCTCGCAAGAACATCTACGGAGAGATCATCCTCAAGGTGCTGGTGAATATACTGAATGACATCCAGAACGCGCGCATCACAGCGATGTCTTCGCAGGAGGATTAGGCTGTGGCACCTAAGCAGAAGCTCCTCCAGACCATTCATGGCAAGGTCGCAACCATGCGGTGCAGGACTTGCCGCCCACGCGTACATTCGGTTAAAGCAGCCAACAAATTCATTCCATCCCTCTGCATCAAAATCGAGATTCATGATGCCATTGGAATGTCTGGGCCACTCCAGCCACTCGAACCAATGCGGGCGCGGATGAAAATGCACCCACAACAATTCCCACACACCGGTTGCGATTTCGGTGCGGTAGTTATGAGCCTGCCCCGGAGCCAGCAGCGCTACCCGGCCAGGCATAGCATACAACGTCGGCTTACCTTCCACTGCAAATTGGCCCATGCCTGCGGCGGTAGCAATCAATAACCAGTCGTCGGTACCATCTGGACGATCTGAGTAATACGCAGCATCTTGATGGTAGTGCCCGGCTAACAAGTGCAGATAGGCTGGTAAATCCAGAGCAATGCGATCTCTAATCATTATTTCGAATACTCTATCACTTTAGCAGATTCCTATAACTTTATAGCAGATTATTACACGGCATTGATCCACTCGATTCAAGTAGAATTTTATGCGAACAGGATTGGGCAGTACCAACTATGATAGTACCTCTTGAAGCAGGTAGCGCTAAACTAGGGAGCACAAGGATGCAGACAAAGCAAACCAAACCACAAATTGCTGGCAAAATGGGGCATGTTAAGGTCTGGCGCGAAGAAGTCGAACTGGAAACCTATATGCCGCTTCAGCCCGAAAAACACCCTGCGTTCCTCGACAAGCGCGTTTATCAGGGAAGCAGTGGTGCCGTGTACCCGTTGCCGGTGACCACCCGCATAGCAGATTCGTCCAGGTTGAGAAAATGGGCAGGGATCTGGCTGGAAAACCGATACGTGCGGGTATTGATCCTGCCAGAAATCGGTGGACGCATTCATATCATTCAGGACCTTACGACTGGGTATGACGTGATTTACCGTCAAAACGTTATAAAGCCAGCGCTTGTGGGGCTTGCTGGCCCCTGGATTTCTGGTGGTATCGAATTCAACTGGCCACAGCATCATCGACCAGCCACTTTCATGCCAACCGATGTTGAAATCGAGCACCATGACGATGGTTCTATTACCGTGTGGTGCAGCGACCACGATCCCATCACAAGAATGAAGGGTATGCATGGGGTATGCATACATCCCGGTAGCGCTGCAGTGCACCTAAAAGTACGAGTTCGCAATCGCACCCCGCTCGTGCAGTCTTTCCTCTGGTGGGCCAACGCTGCTACCAGGGTTCACGAACAATATCAATCTTTTTTCCCTCCAGACGTTACGGCGGTTGCAGACCATGCCCGCAGAGCGACCAGCACATTTCCACTGTGCAACGGGATCTACTACGGCGTCAATTATGGAGAGCGGGCAATGAACGGAGTACCTGGCAGTGAGTGCCCCAACAACTTTGTTCCGCCTGCCTGCAGGTCGTCTATTGATGACTTATCCGTTAAATACCCGCCTAATGACCTCTCATGGTATGCAAACATTCCTGTCCCAACTTCGTACATGTGCATAGGTTCCCGATATGGCTTCTTTGGCGGCTATGACCACAAAATTCAAGCTGGAATTGTCCATTACGCAGACCCGGCAATATCGCCAGGGAAGAAGCAGTGGACGTGGGGTAATCACGAATTTGGATATGCCTGGGACCGAAATCTTACGGACGCGGACGGCCCCTACATTGAGTTGATGGCTGGTGTCTTCACAGACAACCAACCAGATTTTTCCTGGTTGATGCCTGGTGAAACCCGTGTTTGGGACCAATACTGGTACCCTATTCAAAAGATAGGACCAGCCACCTTCGCCAACCAGCATGCAGCGCTTAGCATTAAATGCGATGCAAACAGCCTGCAGATTGGAATATGTGTGGCAGCAGAGCAGGCATCGTGTACCGTTACGATACAATCTAAAGGTAATACCCTCTTTTCGTCCACCCAAACGATACTACCAGGCGCGCCGTTTATAAAATCCATTCCGTTTACGCAAACGAGTGATGCTCGCGGAATACGTGCAGTGGTAACAACGAAGCTCGGCGAAGTACTGATTAATCACTCACCCGAGGATATCAAACCGGTAACCGACGTACAGGCAGCCGAGGAACCGCCCTTGCCAGAGGAGATCGAGAGTAATGACGAACTCTACCTTACTGGCCTCCACCTGCAGCAGTACCGCCATGCAACCCGCAGCCCGGCCGCATACTGGCAGGAAGCACTAAGGCGGGACCCCGATGACTCTCGATGTTGCACGGCAATGGCAGAGTTGCACTTAAAGCGCGGTAAATTAGAGAAAGCCGAGGAGCTGCTCAAGCGTGCGGTGAAGCGTCTCACAAAGCGCAATGCCAACCCGCTTAATGGCGAAGCTCACTACCTTCTGGGCCTGGTATTACGGTGCAAAGCCGACAGATTGGCGCCGAACGACCCGCAGGCTGAGCATTTGATTACAGGTGCACTGGAGGCATTTCGCAAAGCCGCGTGGAACCAACCATGGACCGTAGCCTCACAATTTTGCGCGGCGCAGTTGCACTGTCGACGCCATCAATGGCTGGAGGCAGTTGCACTTCTTGAAAGTGCGCTCCGTCACGATGATGAAAACACGAGTGTTCTCTGTTTACTCACCCTCGCGTTACGGCGACTGAACAGGATAAACAGGGCAAATTCGCACCTTCATCGCGTTCGCGCATTCGATATGGTGGATCGGCTTAGCTGGTTTATCAACAGCGGGCAGGTGATGAGCGATGCCCAAACAGGGCTCGACATCGCTCACGAGCTTGCGGAAGCGGGATTAACCGATTGGGCAGTAACGGCACTCACCAGCTTAAGAGCAGAGACGGATCGCGAAAGCTCGCGAGATCTGCCTACACAAACCCTTGGAACCGAGCCACTGCTGTACTATACGCTGGCATGGCTCTGTGATCGACAAGGTAACCAGGCAGAAGCCTCCAGCTGGAGGCAACGAGCACAGCAGTGCAATTCGGACTGCTGCTTCCCTGCGAGATTAGTAGATTACGCCGTATTAACCTCGGCCATCGCAGCGGATGAACATGACAGCCGAGCGCACTGGCTGTTAGGCTGCCTGCTTTATAGCTGGCGCCGCTATGACGAGGCGATAGTTAACTGGAACCGGGCAGCCGACCTGAACAAAAACGACAGCCGGGTTTGGCGATGCCTGGGGATGGCTTACTTCAATGTTCAGGGTGACCATGTTCTGGCGGCGAATGCCTATCAGCAGGCGGTCTTAGCCGATGCAAGTGATGCTCGCATATGTTACGAACAGGATCAATTGTGGAAGCGGATCGGTAGATCCCCGGCAGAGCGCCTACAACAGCTGCAGCCACAAGTTTCCCTGGTATTAGAGCGCGATGACCTAACCGTAGAATACTGTTCACTCCTTTCGCATTCTGGCGCCTACAACAAGGCGGTTGAACTACTTCGTAGCCGAGCGTTTCAACCCTGGGAAGGCGGAGAGGGCATGGTGCTTGCCCAGTGGGTTCGTGCACAACTTGCATTAGGCCGCATACACCTAAAACGCAACGAACCAGCCCTAGCCGAAGCTGCCATTAACGAGGCCATCTACCCGCCGGCAAACCTCAGCGAGGCACGTCATCTGCTTGCAAACGCTTCCGATGCCTGGTACTGGTACGGTTGTGCACTTGAAGGGCTGAGGCGGGACGACGAAGCGAAAGCGATGTTTCAACGTACCGCAGATTTCAGAGGCGATTTTCAGGAGATGAGCGTCCAGGCCTTTTCAGAAATGACCTACTACTCGGCACTCGCTATGCGCAAGCTTAACCGCGAACCGGAGGCACATGCCCTACTCCACGAACTACGTTCATTTGGGGAGTGGCTGGAACAGGCGCCTGCAGTTATCGACTATTTTGCTACGTCACTGCCCACAATGCTGCTCTTTAACACGGATATACAGGCAGCACAGCAACTGCGGGGACAGTTCCTGCAGGCGCAGGCCCTCTACGGCCTGGGTCACTATGAACAGGCGGAACTTTTTTTGCATAGGATTATCTCCCAGGATCCATCGCATGCGGGCGCAACAGACCTACTAGCAGAACTACAACCTTCTAAGGAGGTGAGTCTTTGAACAAGGCCACGGAGGGTGGATCCACCAACCTAATGTTTCGCGGTGGTAGATATATTTGGTTTATTTCAAGCGTTGCGGCGTTGGGTGGGCTTCTGTTTGGATATGATTGGGTGGTTATTGGCGGTGCCAGAGCGTTTTTTGAGGCCTACTTCCACGTGGTATCACCGGTTATATCTGGCTGGATAAACAGTTGTGCATTAATAGGCTGCCTGGTTGGCGCGCTTCTATCGGGTGGTCTAAGTGAACGGTTTGGCCGCAAGCCGATTCTTACGGTTGCCGCTGTAACGTTTGTGGTAACCTCGATTGGTAACGGCTTGGCACCCAACATCGACCTGTTTGTGGCATGGCGCATCCTCGGTGGTGTGGCAATCGGTCTTGCCTCCGCGCTGTCACCTCTCTACATTTCCGAAACCGCACCGGCGCGGTTGCGCGGGCGACTGGTTTCCATCAACCAGCTTACGATTGTTGTAGGCATTCTCATGGCTCAGGTAATCAACTGGTACATTGTACGCAATTTACCGGCGCATACAACCACCGCCCAGATTGCCAGCTCCTGGTTTGGGCGCACCAGCTGGCGATGGATGTTCTGTCTTACAGCTATACCTGCGGCCGGATTTTTCGCCGGCATGTTTGCCGTACCAGAAAGCCCGAGATGGTTGATAAAAAGAGGAAAAAGCAGTGAAGCCGAGGCGGTGCTCACGAGCATCGGCGGTGCAGAATACGCGGCTGCCGAAATTGCCGATGTGAAGGCGTCCATGGCAGCAGAAAATGCTAGCACCGTTACCCTATCACAGCTCATGTCACCCCGGTTACGACGCGTTATGGTACTCGGTATAGTATTGGCAGTGTTTCAGCAATGGTGCGGCATCAACGTCATCTTTAACTACGCCAACAGCATCTTTAAGAGCGCGGGCTATGACCTGTCTGATACCCTAAAGTATATAGTGATGACCGGTTCCATGAACCTCGTATTCACACTCACGGCACTCCGGTTCGTAGATATTAGCCGCCGTAAGTTGATGCTGATGGGCTCATGCGGGCTAGCCGTCATCTACACCGGCATAGGCCTTGGATATTTCCTACACCTAACGGGCCTTCCAATGCTTATTCTGGTGTTGGCGGCAATTGGTTGTTACGCGTCCTCACTTGCCCCAGTAACCTGGGTAGTCATCTCAGAAATATTCCCCAATAGCGTCCGCGGCGCGGCGGTAGCTGTTTCGGTAACGGCACTATGGGCCGCGAGCTTCGTGCTCACCCTCACTTTTCCACCGCTAAATAAATACTTAGGGCCGGCTGGTACGTTCTGGCTGTATGCGGCAATTTGTGCGGCTGGTTTTGTCTTCATTCTGGTCTCCTTACCAGAAACACGCGGCAAAACGCTGGAGCAACTAGAGGCAGAGCTCATGCCAGGTACGTTACCAACTGGCGCAGATGTTTAATAGAAAGGCGGGTTTGTGCGTTAATGAGATCAGGAATTTTTTGTATTGCAGCTTGTGTTCTAGGCGTGGTGGCCATTGGCGCTACGGCACAGTCCCCCACCACTAATGTGGTTGTGAACGGACGGGACACCGGGCGCATTTTCCAGGGAATCGGCGCACTATCGGCAGGAGCAAGTTCACGCCTGCTAATAGACTATCCACGTTTACAGAGACAGCAGATACTCGACTTTCTATTCAAGCCCGATTTTGGTGCCTCATTGCAGATAAACAAAGTAGAAATTGGTGGCGATATGAACTCCACCGATGGCTCCGAACCTTCTGCGCAGCGAACGCCAACAGACCGAAATTTTCATCGCGGATACGAATGGTGGCTCATGAAACAGAGCAAACTGCTTAATCCGTCAATCAAGCTTTACGCGTTAGAGTGGGGTGCTCCAGGTTGGGTGAATCCGTATCATCAAGACACCTGGACGGACAAGAACATTCAAACCATCATAAACTGGGTAAAGCACGCGCGGAGCGATTATGGGCTCTCCATTGATTACCTGGGCGGTTGGAATGAACGCGGATTTAATAGCGGATGGTATGAAGCATTCCGAAAGGCTTTAGACCACGCAGGATTAAGGAACATACAGGTTATTGCTGATGACAGTTGGGCATGGAATGCCGCATCTGCAGCTGTAGCTGACGCCAATTTTCGACACTCATTTAATATTGTAGGTGTGCACTACCCTGCGCTTACAAAACTGGGCACGACCGGTGGCGAGGGGCCTGCTTTCGCAATAGGAAAACCAATTTGGGAGAGCGAAATGGGTTCTCAACCGTACGACACTGGCGCCCCCGCACTTGCGCAGTCGTTCAATGAAGGATATATCTCAGGTCGTGTAACTGCATTCATCAATTGGTCGACTATCTGGTCAGTTTACGGTGATCTACCATACAAAAATGATGGTCTTATGCTTGCCAACGAACCCTGGTCAGGACACTACGTAGTGGGGCCGTCAATCTGGACTGTTGCACAGACCACACAGTTTGTGCGCCCAGGCTGGCAATACCTGGATAAAGCGTGCAAATATGTAAACAACGATCCACAGGCAGGCAGTTGTGTAGCCCTAAAATCACCCGATGGCAAAGACTTCAGCATGATATTTGAGACCATCGGTGCCAAATCCAGCACCACGTTTCACTGCTCTATCTCAGGGGGATTACGCTCAAGTCGCCTTGTGTGTCGAGTAACCAACCTTAGGTCATCGGATGCCGCAAACTGGTTTGTTCGCCAGCCAGACATCGTACCTGTGAACGGCCAGTTTTCAATTTCTATGCCGCCGGGCGAGGTGCTTTCCGTTTCAACACTCGGTGGTCAGCATCATGGGCAGTTTACGGCACCTGCTAGCCACATACTGGCAAGACCGTTCCACGAAACTTTTCAGGAGTATCCTCTGGGTGCTACACCTGCGCTATTTAGTGATCAACAGGGAACATTCGACATTGCAAAGGCCAAAGGCGGTCACACCGGCAAGTGCCTTCGGCAGGAAATAGTCTCATCTCCTATCTTTTGGGACGGCGGCGGTGACCCTAGCACTCTGGTGGGCGATTGGCGCTGGCGAAATTACACGGTGTCCAGTGACGTCATGGTCGAACAGCCTGGTTACGTAGACCTGGTGGGGCGCATGCAAAACACATTTGGCGTGAGCAATGTAATAAGCGGCTACCATCTTCGCATCAATACCAACGGGAAGTGGGAGCTCCTCAAGCTAAAGCGAGACAAGAATACGGTTCTTGCTTCGGGCGTCGGTACCTACCCGGTGGGATCCTGGCATCATCTCGCGCTCCGTTTTGCGCTCAATAAAATAAGTGCCTGGATAGATGGGAATAGGGTGATCAATGGCTTGCAGGATAACGCATACGCCGGTGGTCTTACGGGCTACCAGGTGAGCCAATGGTGCAATGCCGAGTTCCAGAATTTTGCAGTAACCACCGTCAAATCTCCAACAATACCAGCGGCAGGAATAGTAGCCTCACCAACCAGTTTCGAACCTGCATATCCACCGGCATTTGCTACAGATGGAGATGGCGACACCTTTTGGCATACCAGATACAGTCCCACGCCAGTATCTCTTCCCCAGAGCATTACTTTGGAGCTACCTGCACCAGCACGGATTTCTGGGCTTGCCTACCTACCCCGCCAGGATGGAAACCACAATGGCAACATCACCCAGTATGCAGTTGCCGTGAGTACTGACGGTCACACCTTTACAGAGGTAGCGTCCGGGTCTTGGTCAAATGACTCCTCGCAGAAGCTGCTGCGGTTCCCGGCAGTGACTGCACGGTGGGTACGGCTCACCGCGGTCGCGGGTTCTGGAGGGTATGCGGCGGCGGCGGAAATTGAACTACTACGCGGGTAGTATTTTCCCGGCAATCTGGTGCCTGCAGGTTGTAACAGGCACCGGTCCCGTTCTTTTGTGCAACTGATTGCGCTAACCGACTTACGTTCATTTCACAGCGATAGCAGATCATCGCCAACCGCCTCAGGACACCGCCTCAATAGATGCGAGCCTGATCCATGTGCGGTACCATGGGCACCTCCAAAGGGTCCAGCTTATTATTCCAGTAGAGTTGACTACTGGCCAACGGTTCCGCAGGGCAGCTAGCACCGATTAGAGCATCCAGGAGCTACCAGATTGCGTCATGTTAGTCCATTTGCCTGGTTAGGATGGCTGGTTCTCAATGCGGGTGAGCCAATAGTTAACATCATACTTGTCGTCGCCCACTAAGAAGCGCCATAGTTTTATTCGGTTGCAAATCTCCAGTCGGTCATCCTCGCCGTACCACCCGTGATTCCTCGACAGAATATTCGGCACATCCGGATCATGAAGATCCGAGGTATCCCACAGCAGCTTCTGCCGGACCGTTGGGTTAATGCGGATTTTGATCATATAGCGCATGGAATCGGTGTGGTTTGGCTGCGCGCAGTGCCACAGGCCATGATGGCCAACTACCACGGTACCAGCCGGACACACAATTGGCAGTTGCCCTCTAAAATTCTGGTGACGGGAGATGTCGAACTCGTGCGCACGCCGCAAGTGACTCCCAGGTAAAAACAGAGTACCCCCCATCACGCGCGGCGTATCGTGCGGAAAATAGAATATCTGTATATCAAAGTGCGTTCGCACGTCAATAATGGCATCCACATGCCAAAACTGGCCCTCGTGGTGCCGCGGTGGAACCCGATGTGCTGCATGATGATCGTACAGCGGTGACGGACCGACCAGGCTCTCAATAATGCCTTGGACCTCCGCCATGCGCATCATTGCTCCAATTCCGTGCGACTGCTGCCAGAGATCCGATAGCGGCTGCCCAGCAGCTGCGGCCCGGCCCTGAATTTTGCCGTCATCAAGCTCGCGCATCACCTCGCTATTGATACTCTCGGGTATAAGACCATTAAAAACCAGCAGCCCATCTGAGACAAAGTTTGCCATCTGACTGGTATTTAGCAATTTACTACACGAAACCATAGCTACACGTCCTCCAACTTCTCAAGCACGTACTCGAATTTCATGTATGACGTGGAAAGTTCGTAACCTGGCTGCGGTGGCAGCAGTTGCGGAACCTGCAATACCCGCCATCCGTCCTGCATTGCCTGCAGAACAGACGCGTACGGTGGAGTGTCGCTGTCGCCAGTAGTGTGGTGCTCGACACCCGTACCGTCATAGTTGGCCCAACTGCAAACACCACTTTCCAGGCTTGGTGAAGCCGTGCAGAGAAAGAGCAGCTTCTGTCTTAATGCCACAGATACAATCTCCTTTTCCTTAGCTCGTGGCCCCATGAGAACTAATTCAAAGAACGATGCCATGTGGGACCAAAAAATCGCGATACGCTGCCTTCGCACAGATGTTAACTGGCCAGCTAATGCCCACGATGAACGATAGCCTGGCTCATCACACCTTACACCGCACATACCTAAGGTTCTGCAAGCGAATGGACATTACCTTCCCCACTGCCCGTTAACTCATTGCTTCGCCAATATCCAGGTCTATTGCAAGCGCAAGGTGATCCGACTCAACATCAGACCCTAATAATCTAGTTGACCGAACCGCAATATCGGGTGACGTAAAACAGTAATCGATGCGTTGTGAGGGTTTGTCCGCGGGGAATGTCGGCTTTGCACGGTCGTGAAAGGCATCGGTTAGGCGCGTGGTCCGTGATATATTGGCAACGGGTGCAAGGTCATAGCGTTCGTTGAGGTCACCGCACAGTACGGTTGGACCGGTTGTGGCGTTAATTTTTCGGCACACAACATCACTTTGAGCCAGTCGTTCCGTTGGTGCTAACCCCCAGTGTGTACAGAGGACGGTAAGGTTCAGAGTATTATCGAGGCGTAACTGGACCGTCAATAACCCACGGGGTTCTCCAACCGATGGAAGCACAAGCTTAGTAATAGAGTTGCAGGTTAGACTGGATGCGACCAGAATTCCCTCCCCTAACCCTGCAAATTGGAGGCATCCCATGTACCAGCTGTTCATGCCAAGATAGCGTGCAACCTTTGCGGGTTGGTTTTGCCATGCTCCCCAGGGAAGATGCCGATGAACTTCCTGAAGGCACACTATGTGAGGATTGAATAAGTGTATCTGCTGGCAGGTGGCATCAAGGTTTCGGCGCCCACTTACGCCGCGCCCGCCGTGAATATTCCATGAAATCAGACGAAGGTTCGTCAAATCACCAAACCTGCTCGAAGAACAACCAAAGGCGGTCGGAGAAGTGTCCCATAATCATGCACACGCGATACCATTAAGTTCATGGCTGGGGTTAGGAAAGCAAATAGCATTATTAGGCGCTACAAATTCGCACGCGTTAGGCTTATCACTACAATGTGAGGGCTATCGTCCCCTCAAACACCCGTACGGCAGGGCCGGTCATCGAGATGCCCGTCTCGTGCGACCAGCGAATATCTAAGGAACCACCCTTTGCATGAACTCGTACGAGTTCACCGGGCTGGGCAAAATTCTGCAAGACGGCAGCAACTCCCACTGCACAGGCGCCTGTTCCGCATCCCCAGGTTTCACCAGCCCCCCGCTCCCAGATACGAATGTTGAAACCATCCGTTACCTTGGTTGCCCACATTATGCTTACGCGTTCAGGAAATAGTTCGTGGTGTTCCACCAGCGGGCTGAGTGTGCAGAACATCTCGTCGTTGGGCAGTTCAGGCACAAAGGTTACTACATGCGACGAGCCTGTATTCACGGCACAAATCGATACACAGGATCCATTGGGTAGCACCAATGGGTAGTCGAGCACGGTGTCGCCCGCATCGGTCATGGGTATATCAACAGCCTTAAGGCGCGGGTCTCCCATCGCTACGGTAATTGCCCCCATGCCAGTGACGTCATCTACTACCACATCCCGGGGCCCGGCCAACGTGAGGATTGAAAAGTGCGAGGTATCCACAAGTTTGCGATCCACAGCGTAGCGCGCAACACAACGCAACCCATTGCCACACACATCCGGTGTGCCGTCCGGGTTATACATTCGCATCTGCAGGTCTGCCCGGTTGGTTGGTTCAACCACTAAAAGACCATCCGCCCCCACCCCAAACCGCCGATCGCATAGTTCAATCGCTAATGCAGACCAGTCCCAATCACCCTTGTCGGCGCCGTCAAAAACCACGAAGTCGTTGCCAACACCCTGCATCTTTGTAAACGTAAGGACCCGTTGCATCGCGCCATTGCCTCCCTCGGCATCAAGGGTGCCCCTGCAGTCAGCATTTAACCTGCTTTAGGTAATAATACCTATATTGTGCGCTCACAACGATTAATACAACATAAATAAATGATCTTTATGATGCGCACTTGTAATACAACGCAGCCGATCGTGACCGCAAGAACGGTGCGATGCCGATTCCTAGCCCTTAAGGGCTTCCGCACCGCCCACGATCTCAGAAATCTCACGAGTAATATTAGCCTGTCGCACCCGGTTCATCTGAAGAGTGAGCGTTTGAATCATTTTCCCAGCATTATCCGTTGCGCTAGACATCGCGGTCATTCTGGAACCATGCTCACTGGCTGACGACTCCAGAAGTGCCTGGAATACCTGTCCTTCAAGATACCTCGGCAATAGGGATGCGAGCAAGCGCCCAGCATCCGGTTCGAAGAGGAAATCTTCTTGCTGCGTCTCTGAGGCATCGGCCGCTGCTGGTGTCTGTATGGGAAGTAGCTGCACGTCCACTGCCTTCTGGGTAATCGCCGTGTAGAATCGGGTGTAAAGCATCGTCACTTCGTCTACTTCACCGCTCTCAAAGGCTGATCGCAAGACTGCTACTATGTTCCGTGCATCTGCAATAGTCACCACGCTGCCGAGCGAGAACTGGCCAGCGACGTTATAACCCCGGCGTGAAAAGAACTGAATCCCCTTGCGTCCCACAATGTAGAGCTTTACATTAGCTTTATCGTAGTGCTTCAAAAGTTCAGCGGCACGCCTGAACATTGTGGAGTTGTACGAGCCGGCTAGTCCACGGTCGCTTGTCACAATGAAAAAGGCCACGGTTTTAGTCTCACGGTGCTCAAGTAGCGGGTGCTGCACCTCACCACCTGCGGCACTTGCTACACTGGTCATGATCTCCCTAAGCGACTGGGAATAGGGACGCGCAGCCTGAACGTGCTCCTGAGCACGCTTCAAACGGGCAGCTGCGACCATCTTCATAGCTTTAGTAATCTGCTGGATATTTTTTGCTACGCGAATTCGTTGTCGAACCTGTCGTATGGTTGCCATCTCGAAAGTTTATCCTTGAACTAACTAATTTATCTTCTGACTGCGCTTAGGAGCTCATTCACTAGTGCATCATTGGCCGCGCTTTTATCCCCGGGGAACCTTGTGGCGACGTCATGTGCAAACTGTTGAAACTCGTTAAGCGTCACCGCTTTACGCCCATTCTTTTCCGAAAGGTATGCGGCTCCCACAATGGACGAGCAGTCTGCGCCAAACTGAGGAGTCATAATCGACTGTTCGTCCGCGCGTATACACTGCACCATGTTAAGGATCTCCCCGTAGAAAGATGACGGCCAATGCACCCAGGTAGGACCAGAAACAGGAATATCATAGTGATTACCATGAGCATCAAACACCCGGGCAACCCTGCGACCGTCCTCGTGTGCCATCTCTATGCGGCCGGTTGAACCAATATACTGCGTGGGCGGACTATCCTGAAACGACCACGAACCTTCAATATGGGCTGTACACCATGCCCCAGTTCGCGAGTCAGCAAATCGTATAAGAATATGTGCGTCGTCATCCACCTGAACGGTCTGGTACCTGCCGTCTAAAATGCGCTGCCCCATTCTGGTTGACATGCCAAAGGGCGCAACAGCCCGCACTACCTCAGGGCTCCAGTCTAATCCTGCCACGAACCACGCAGCTCCGATGGCGTGAATTCCGTTATCCAACAGAGACCCGCCGCCACCCATGGCAGGGTTCCAGAAGGCAGCTCGGCCCTCTGGGCCGCCATGCGCCTGCGTCAGGAACATAGTGATAAGTTCACCAATGGCCCCAGATTGTATTAACTTGCGGACGGTATAGTATTCGGGCTCAAAGAGCCAGTTTTCATTGTGTTGATAAAACTTCCCGGAGGATTTCCAGGTGTTGATTAGCTCTTCAGTTTCCAGCCATGTTCGAGAAATTGGCTTTTCACACATAACGTGCAGACCGGCATTTAGTGCCTTAATCGAGAGCGGAGCATGCAAAAATGGCTGGGTGCAAATGTCCACTAGATCAGTGTTACCAGCGGCAATCACCTCATCAAGATCAGAATAGAGCTTGATGTCATTTAAATCCTGCAGCAACCGATCGGCAGTCTCATCATCATGCTGCTCCTTAAGCTTGGCAACTCGGTCCTCAGTGAGAGTTCGTAATCTGCGCATCGCCTGTTTAAGCGCATCAGGATCAGGATCGCACAGCGCTGCAAGGCGGGCGTCCGGTATCTCAACGTAACAAGGAAGGTGGGCACCACGAAAGATACCACCAGTTCCTATGGCTGCCACTCGTAATCGTGGTAGATCAGACGTCATGTTGGCTGTCAATCCTTTCGGCCTATTTTCACGCTCGGAAATGTCGGTAGAGCGCGGCACCTCTACTGCAGGTGTACCCGCCTTCTGCTCAGGGGGATCCCCTGGAGAAGCCACAGGTTGAACGCCACGCTCAGCCCGTGGAACCGCAGGTTGTGGCACTGTTCCAAGCCGCTGCTCCAGCTCAATAAGCATCTTGTTTGCTCGGTCATCCGCCAAGGCACCGCTCAACTCGAGGTCTGCAGAAACGGTTCCAGTCTGCAGTCGCTTGACACGATCCCAAGCCGCGTCGGCACCTGCAGCCTGTGCGCTAAATTCAACCGACTTTCGCATCAGCTCCGCTAATTGCTGTTGAAGCTGCTGCCTGCGCTCGGGTAACTGATCACGCGACGTTTGAGCTCCTGTGCGGGCAAGTTGTGCCTGCTGTGACAGTGCTTCGATTGTTACATCCAGCCTGGCAGCCTCCTCACGCAGCGTCTCGGCAAGCTCCGGTCGATTGAGAGTCAGTTCGGCTTGAGTGGCCTTAGTCATCAGCTGGTCGCGACGCGTGGTCGTTTCAGCTAGCTCCCGCTCCAACGCATGCACTTCAGTTAGCGCACGAACCACTGGCTCGTCAATGCGTGCCAGGGCGTCCCTTACTTGGCGAATTGCCTCCGCGATTTCGGGATTTGAACTGCTTGACATCCGGATCCTGCTCTTTTGATCAGGTTGCGACCAGCCGAATCTTACTCTGACCGCAACCTGTAGTTTAGGGTGGCCTAAGCCGAGAACTGAGCCTTGAATGCCGCAATGGCCTTGCCTAGAGATGCTTCTGCATCGGCATCCATATCCTTGGTCACCCGAATCTTCTCCATGATATCGGGGTAATTAGCTGCCATGTAAGGATGGAACTCTGCCTCAAACTTACCAACGGCCTCTACGGCAATGTCGTCAATGTATCCGTTGTTTGCAGCGTAAATAATGGTGACCATCTGTTCCATCGGCATCGGGTTGAACTGTGGCTGCTTCAGAATTTCGACCAGTCGCATTCCGCGTTCCAGCTGATCGCGGGTGGCTTTATCAAGATCGGACGCAAACTGCGAGAACGCCTGCACTTCACGGAACTGCGCGAGGTCTAGCCGCATTTTACCGGCGACTTTGGCGCTCTTCATTGCGTTGGGCTGTGCAGACCTACCTACCCGGCTAACAGAGATCCCAACGTTAATTGCAGGCCGCACGCCGGCAAAGAATAGGTCTGGCTCCAGGAAGATCTGACCGTCTGTAATGGAGATTACGTTAGTAGGAATGTAC
>JAJYCW010000088.1 GCA_021777995.1 bacterium | reverse complement strand
CGACGAACGCGCAGTACCTGCGGGCAGGTGGCGGGTGCAGCAGCATGCTGATACGCCGCAAGAGCTCGACGGATGACGAGTACCACCACGAGGACCCGCTGGGCGTGTTCGGCGTGATTACGGGGACGAGCGGGGCGGTGCTGAGCACTAATGTGTATGATGCTTTTGACGTGTTGCAGTTTTCGACAGGCGGAAGGCTTTCGCTGTACTTTGGCGAGGTAATTCACTCCTTGTATTTAGGGGCGAACATTGTTGGTTTGGGACAGGAAATTTTTGTTGCTGATCGTGCCGTCACTTTAACATCAAGGACACGGCCAGCGAAGCCAGCGGCAAAAAAGCACGTTGACCCTTCATCATGTAAGTTTTGGTGTTGGGCATTAGGAAAATGGTTATCTGGTCGACTATTTGGTTGTCACTGTGACGGTAGTGCAGGTGGTGGTACGGGCGGCGGAAAAGGTGGTGGAAGCGGTAAGGGACACGGGGGAAGCGGCGGAGGCAGTACCGGTGGCTCTGGCGGCGGTAGCCATTCATGTCCGACCGGCACGAGTTGGAAACAAATCACTTGTGGTGGCAACGAATCTGCATCCGGTTGTTTTCCGATTGCTTACGTTGCCTGCTGCTCTTCGGGTTCCCCTTATATCGGTCCGCCTCCTTGTCCAGCTAGGGCTACTTCGACGTCGTTTCGACGAGTGGACTAACGGATACATTTAGCTAACTGACCAACAACATGTTTGAAATGGGAATGCGCTCAACGAAAGCGATACCAGGGCAATGCACAACCATCAAAACTAGAGTAAGAAAGGCCAATTGTAATGAAGATGCCGAGAATATCGTTGATCCGGTTCGTTGCCAGAACTGTGTCTTACGGTGTGGTGGGTGTGGTGGCGGGGATGCTGACATCTAAGTCTGCACCACCACCATCTACGACTGTTAAAATGCATTCAGTTATCGCGAACGACATCCGCGTTGTTGACAGGTACGGTAAAACGCGCGTAGAGATTTCTGCAAAGGGCAAATCTGGTGCGCCAATGATCGTTTTGCGTAATAGCAGTGGAGAAGTGGATGCCGCGCTTGTCAGTGCTCCAGATGGTAGCAGTGGACTGATGTTAGTAAAGCCACCGTCATTGCATGGCGTGTATGTTGGTTTTCGGCGGGGTGCGAGGCGGCCGGAGGTCAGCATAATTGGCGAACATGGTGTCGAGAATATACTAACGACCCCAAAGAGGTAGCAGCAGAACGCTCGGCACGAACCAATATCACAGTGGCAATGAGACCGTGGACAACCAACGCCCAATACCTGCTGGCGGGCGGAAGGTGCATTAGCGTGCTGATACGCCGCAAGAGCAGCACGGATGACGAGTACCACCACGAAGACGTGCTAGGCGTGTTCGGCGTGATTACGGGGGCGAGCGGGGCTGTGTTGAGCAGTAACGTGTACGATTCGTTTATGGGAGTGCAGTATGTGCAGGGTGTAAGCAAGACAACCCAACGTGCAACCTGCTACAAGGCGCTAAGCGAGCCGACTATACTAACCGGGAACGGCGGGAGGGGCGTGGTGATACCGAGCCGCGGGTTCCAGGTGATGGGCAAACATCCGGCTCCGCTTAGTGCCAACGGATGTAGCGGTGGTGAAAGTGGAGGAAGAAAATCGAAACCCTGCACCCGAACAAATCCTGTTGACCAGCTAATTTGTTGTCTTTCGGCAGGCATGGGAGGAAGTCTCGTGGGGTGCTTGGAAGGTGTAAAAGAAAATCGGATATGTCTGGTATGTCTGGCTGGCGTGATAGCGAGCTGCTTTATTGGAGGCGCTTGTATGGTTGATATTTGGGCCTGCGCACTTGCGTGTGGAGAAAGTGCTATTGATGCATGTATAACGGGTGGTATATTTGGTGCAATAGTGGGAATAGCAGGGTGCATGGGTTTGAAAGCAGCGGAATGATAAATCAATCAGCACATCAATGTGTTCGAGAGATTCTTCGCTGCAAAGCACGAGACGAAAGAGTAGCGTGCATAGACAATACGCTGAAAAATACTTCCAAGATAAATGTTGATGCGCAAACTGTTATAAGGTACCTAATGGACCACTGCGTAAAATCCAAGAGAACCCTATTCTATCTTCTGGATAAATGCCTTATTTGTGTCTACGCCGCAACAGCGTATATGGCTGTGCTGGAATATTATGGGAACAACCTGTCGACATGCATTGTTTTCATCACTATAGCGGCAGTTAGCCTTCTCGTGGGAGGTGAGATTAGAGCCTATGCGCGTTCTGTATATTTCCGTGATGTACTTGCCCTGATAGATTTCGCAAGGTATTTTCACCAGAATCCCTCTCGACGACATGCTTTTCTGCTAATGTCATTGCTATCCTTCAACCCTCCTGTAAACAGGAGAATATTCGAAGATGCTCTTTACATGGCGTTGAAGGATCATTTGTCACCGAAGTTCATGGCAAAAGAATGGCTGGAAGAAGATACCATTGGTGTAAACAGATTTGTGCATGTTGCAATAAAAAAGCAGGATGCAGAATGCATTGTACTTCTGATAAACCTATTGAGCGAATACAAAATTGCAGGCAGGCATGCGGTTATGTACTGGCAGTACTGCTGCTTCATAAAATCTGCACTGAGAGCAAATGCTGATCTGAAGCAGGCTTTTCAGAGCTGTCTAGCGAGTATAAACTGCAATGCCCACAGAAGTACGCAGTGCTTGCTTCGTATTCCCAACCACGGAGGTAACCTCCTGCATGTTTTGGGCAAAGACACAGAATCTGGTTCTAAAGATGATATTCAGTGTTCTTCCCATAAAAGCAACAGGTGAATGGAGCAGTTTTGCACGGCTCCTTCTGAGAATCGGATTAGAGGCGAACTGGTGGACCAGGACGGCGAACTCACTGAGCGCACAACCAACGGCGTTACCGTGCATGACGGCACCTACAGCTACGACAACGGCGGCAGGTTAAGCCAGGTGATAGACAGCGCCACCAACCTTACCGAACAGTACACCTGGAACGCCGACAACACGCTGGCAACCATGCCTGGCCCCAGCTATACTCGCGAGTTTGGGTACAACGAGGAGGCCCAGCCGCTCAGCATCTCGCACAGCGGCACGCTTGCTTACCAGTACGCATACGGTGCGGACGGTAAGCGCAGATGGGCGAAAGACATTGCCAACAACGCGTGGACCTGGTACCCCTGCGGCGTTGCGTGTGGTGCTGGCGAGCTGGTGGAGCAGGGCAGTGACCCGACTGGCGGCACGTGGACGACCAACGCCCAGTACCTACGAGCAGGAGGCGGATGCAGCAGCATGCTGACTCGCCGCAAGAGCAGCACGGATGACGAGTACCACCGCGAAGAAGTGCTGGGCGTGTTCGGCGTGATTACTGGCGTAACAGGCGCGGTTATGAGTAGCAATTTAAACGACAAGTTCGGCGGCTTGCGGCAGCTTGAGGGATTGCCAGCGACAAGTAGTCGAATCCCGCGTCTTGCCATCATTAGTGTTGCCATGGGGTTTGCCTCTGGAACAGTTTGGGATTTTAACAGGGCTTGCCTGACAATCGCTAAAATTGCATCTTTAGGCTGCACGCCGGGCGAACGCGAAAACCGCACACTTGTGGTGTGTCGAGGCTGCCTGATAAAGCTTTGCCGAATGATACATTACAGCGATAATTGGCCGGGGGACGCCTTGTGTATGTGCTATGTATGTTGGCCATTTTGGAATCCGTTTTAGTAATACAGTCCACTACTTATAAAGGACAGTAGTAACATGCCGTTTCAACTAATGCGCTTTCGGCGATTGGATCGGCGCGAAATTGAGCAACAAACAGACCAAGCTATTCGAGACATCAGTGCAAACAGAGCCAGCTATTACCAGATTGTTTTCATTGCCGGGCATTACCAACTTAGCGGGCGCCTGGATGACTCCGTTAAGTTATATCGTGAGGCAGTTGCAAAATTCCATGATCCGTCAAATGACAGGGATGCGCTCGGATTGGTTGAGAGCTTGGTGGACTGCGCAACGTCCTGTATCAAACTTGGCAGACCAGAACTCGCACATATGATCTGCGGGGAGTTTTTACCACAAGTGGGCATACCGATTACTGAGATTATCTGTCCACTACTCTTCGTGATCAGATTTAAGCTCGGTCGTGTTCATAAACAACTTCAGCATTTCGGTAGCGGAGGATCGCCACCGTAGGTTAAGGCGTAAACAAGGTTTGTGATATGCCTCAGCTGCGCCACCAACCTTACCGAAGAGTACACCTGGAACGCGGACAACACGCTGGCGACCATGCCTGGCCCCAGCTACACGCGCGAGTTTGGGTACAACGAGGAGTCGCAGCTGCTTAGCATCTCACACAGCGGCACGCTTGCTTACCAGTATGCTTACGGTGCAGATGGCAACCGCCGCTGGGCGAAGGACATCGCAAACAACGCGTGGACCTGGTACCCCTGCGGCATTGCGTGCGGTGCTGGCGAGCTGGTGGAGCAGGGCAGTGACCTCACTGGCGGCACGTGGACGACCAATGCGCAGTACCTGCGGGCAGGCGGCGCTCTTTAATGTATCCGTTATTCTATCTAGTGACGGGAGGACAATCTTGAGAAAATCAGTAATAGTAGCTGTAATCAACGGCAAGCGTTATTGACTGTCAACGTAGCCCTACATAGTCGTTCGCGCTATCCGCCGGCGTGTATGATCATTGATGCGAATTGTCTCAAAGATGCCAAAATGTTGTTATCGTATTGTTCATGGCTGTTGGTCTCGTTGTGCATTCGGGCACGGATTGTGCATGAAACCTAAGGTAACGCCCAGTGTTACGAGAAGGTAGATTCATCATGGAACCCCAATCGAAGCAACTAGATGTTCGCACGCCGAGTGGTCACGGTTATGTGGTCGCAATAGTGATGACCATGTGTTGTGGGTATGCGGCTACCCGGATCGGCTCATTTCTTCAATGTGTTTACCTTCTAGGCTGCATCATTGTAATTCCATGCATATTAATAGCAATAAAACGTGATGAACAATCATCGGACAGGATCGCGGCTCGAACCATGTGGAATACTCTGTTACTTGTTGCAGCACTCTGTTTCGTATTCTGGTTACTCGCCAATGGACTCGCAGTTGGTTCGTTACGGGGGCAGTCGCTGTCGTTCAGCGTAGGGAGGTTTGTTAATGCTGGCGTTGAACATAGTTCGGGCCATTCCGCACTGGGAAACTTCAACCTGGCGTTGTTCCTGGCTTGGGTGCGGGATGTGTCCGTCTATCCCATTTTGGCTACGGTGTTAAGTGGTATTTGGATTGCTCTAGTAAATCGTGGAAACCGCAAGTTAACTGGAGTGTCCGAGGAACTGATTGTTTGGCCAGCGCATGTTCTTCGATTATTCCTGGTATTAGCTCTGCTGCAAGGGTTATTTATCGGTTGCACAATCTTGGCGGTGTATCATGCGACATAAATAATTGGTGTTAACGACGGACAAGAGGTATTCACATCCCTTGAATACCGGTTGTCTCATCACGAGATTTTTGCCAACAGCCGGTAGACATAGTCTTGTAGTATGAGAGTTGATGATATGAAGCCTAAATTTGGACGAGGAATCGAGCCATTTGATGTTGTAGCTTCTCGGATTATTGAGTGTAGTTGCCAGAACGGCCGTCGAACCACAATTACCGTTCATATTGGCCGCCCAACTGTTGATGGTGAAAGCGGTACCTATTCGTGTGCGCTTTATATTTCAAAGCCGAAGCCAAAGATAACCGTGCTTTATGGCGAGGATTCGCTCTTTGCGCTTTGTGCAGCTTTGGAGATTGCAGGGATCAAGGTATTTACAACACTTAAAACAATGAATGCCCGTGCGATCAACTGTGGTGAACTACAGGATAATTGCTTTCCCATCCGTCGTCAGATCCTCCACAGATTGCTGGCAGTGAACTCACCGGTTAACGGAAATTTGGCGCCTGTAGGCAGTGTTATACTCCATGTAGACCAAACATTTGACCAATAAACGATCAAATGTTTGGCCCAATGTTCGTGTACTGCGGGTATTCGCAACTCTAGGGTACCGCCTGCACCGTCACGTTGTCGTGCAGGCGATAGTTTGGCAGCCTAGTTGGGGCTAAATCTACTGAAGCCCTCATTTACGATCTTCAAGATGTTTGCGTGAAGTTCGGCATTACTTGCCGCAATTAGCGAACCAAAATTGGCTTCCGAAGTGTCCATAAGATCCCAGTTGTCCAGCGAGTTTCCCCATGCGTCCGTGACAACACATCCTGCAGATTGAGCGATTACCGCTGCGGCGGCGACGTCATAACCGTAGAGTGAAAGCAATCTACCGCCGCCGAATCGCTCAAATTGAGGGCGCGTGGACGGAAAGTCTAGAAGAACGCGATTTCGGAGGTCGACTACGGCACTCAGCTGGCCCGTTACTAGCCGGGTTAATTCGAATGCGCTACTGTTAAGGATGAAGAATCCACCCTTGACGGTAGTAAGGCTGGCCAGTTCACCACCGGCTGTGAATATGAGGTTGAGCGGTGCCCCAACAGTACCGTAAGTCATAGCGCACTTCTCAACGTCGGTCGTACTGAGCCTCGTGGTTTCTACCGGTGAACCATCAATACCGAGTACCGATACAGGGTTACCGCGTTCAACCGCAAATGTCTGGCCGCTCTTAATCTCGGCGATAGCGGCGAAAGTTACATCACTGAGCTTGGGGTGTGCTGTGTATTTGCACCAGGCTACAGAAACCACGCACGATTCCAAATTGGCTACTGCGGCGCGAGTGCCGTCTATGGGGTCAATGATTAGCACTCCTTCCGGGTTGTTAATTCCGTCGATGTGGACGAGCCCACGGTCCTCGGAATAGTAGGCAACAGGAAGGTTGTTCTGCTTTATGAATTGTTCTACGGCCTCTTCAGCGATATCATCAATGCTGAAGGTGGCGTCCCCGCTTGATGCAATGCCTGTTACGCGCCTTGATCGCCAGGTGCCGAGGTGGGGGATGACAGACTCCCTCACATGTGCTGCCAGTGCCCGGATGGTATTTTGTGGTGTCATCATTGAGTATGCTTTCCTTTGTCATGCGATATTTTCTTAAGCTACTTTAGAATACCCGTTCCGTCGCTCAAGTGAGGCATCTGCGGATTGCCCAGCAGGTGCAGCGGCCGCGCACGCGGGTTCACAATGCAGGATTTCGCATGGTTTACGGCTAAACTAAGGCTAACGAATTGCACATCTACTAGGAGGAATTATAATGCATTTTGGCAACGCCTGGTATCCCGAACACTGGCCAGAGGAGCGCTGGGAACATGACGTAAAGTTGATGCGGGAAGCGGGAACCACGGTATGCCGTTTAGCGGAGTTTGCCTGGTCTTCCATTGAACCTACCGACGGCTGCTATGAGCTGGAGTGGATTGATCGTGCAATAACATTACTTAACAAATATGGAATAGCCACTGTTTTAGGTACGCCAACCGCGGCACCTCCGGCATGGGTGACCTATTACCATCCTGACACACTGGCAGTAGATCCAACGGGTAGACCAGCGTCCCACGGCAATCGCTGCCACGCATCGGCCAATAGTCCTACGTACCTGAAGTACAGCAGGCGTGTTGTTGAGCATATGGCCCGACGTTTTGGGAATGATACCCGCGTAATTGGCTGGCAGATTGACAATGAGTATCATCGTGTTGACTACTCTGATACCGCTAAACGACAGTTTCAGCACTTCCTGAAGGATCGGTTCGTTACAATTGACAAGCTGAACGAACACTGGTCGACCAGATACTGGAGCCAGACATATGACTTTTGGGAACAGATACCGATACCGGTGGGGGCACATAACCCTGGGCTTATGCTGGCATTTAGACAGTTCGTAACCTTTACGTGGCAAGAGTTCCAGAGGCATCAGATAGAGGCCATTCGCAACAATTCACATTGTGGCCAGTGGATCACCACAAACTTAATGGGCTGGTTTGATGGTCTGGATACCTATAAGGTGGCGAAAGATCTCGATTTTGTCTCGTGGGACTGGTACATTGGAACAGGGCACCATAACTATCTCAATACAGGATTAATCCACGATCTGAACCGAGGATTTAAGCAGAAGAATTTCTGGGTAATGGAAACGCAGCCTGGCACCGTGAACTGGTCCCCTAACAATAATTTTCTAAACAAAGGTGAGGCCAGAGTGATGGCGTTCCATGCGGCTGCCCATGGCGCCGACGCGTTCCTATACTGGCAATGGCGCTCGGCTCCCGGTGGACAGGAGCAACTACACGGCAGTCTTCTTGGCGCGGATGGCAATCCGCGTCCATTTTATGAAGAGGCGAGTCAAATCGGCAGTGATTTCAAGCGCGTGTCGGAAGCGCTAAAGGATACCACCGTAAAAGCGGATGTAGCTATACTCCATTCCTATGAGGCTCGATGGGCGATTAATGCCCAAAGACACAATTCTGAGTTTGATCCTGTCCAATACATGGAGCAGTGTTACCACCCTCTGGCGCGTCACAACGTATCTGTCGACGTAATTTCACCAAATGCGCCGCTGGAAGATTACAGCCTGGTTGTTGCTCCCGCGCTCAATGTGCTCCCAGATGATACTGCTGCCCATATCACCGCATGGGTTCAAGCAGGGGGTGTACTGTTACTGACTCCACGCACTGGCCATAAGGACGAGTACGACGCGCTGCATAGCACGCTGCAGCCCGGGCCTTTGCGAGAAGTGGCCGGTGTTGAGGTGCAGGAATACTATTCGCTTTACGACCGGGTTCCTGTGGAAGCCAGTTGGGATGGAACCAGTTGCGGCGAGGGGCTGATCTGGGCGGAATTGCTAAGGCCGCTTAGCGCATCCACACGCGTGGTAGCGATGTATGGTGCCTCAAATGGATGGCTCGACGGGAAACCAGCAGCGACAATCCATCCATTTGGCGAGGCGGGTGGAAAAGTGATTGTGGTAGGTGCTTGGCTAGACGAGCGGTTGCAGGAGAGTTTGATGTTGTGGGTCCTTGCCGAAGCGGGTTTGAGCGGTATTGAATCTCCTCCCGAGGTTGAGATCACCGTAAGACAGGCTGAGGATGGCAGGAAGGTGACATTTGTCATAAATCACGGTCGGGAGGCGAGGAGCGTAACCCTGCCAGCATCCACCGCTGGTCAGAGGGATTTGCTTAGCGACTCGATTGTCCCTGCGACAATTAGCCTGCCAGCCTACGGCGTAGCAGTACTGGCTAACACTTGATCCGGTATCTGAAGTAGGCTGCCAAACCATAACCTCCACTTGAGCATCCACTGCAATAGATGACCGTTCTGGCGTTCTCGACTCGCGAATCTAGGTCCACCCGATGCTTTTCTAGCGTGGTGTAAATGCTTGCATTGCCCGTAACACCACTGGTCCGTTGAGCCCTGCTGGCTCCACGGGCCAGGATGATGCGTCTAGCGGTTTGTAGTGAATATCTACTATGTTGATATCCTTAAATATCTTCCATTCGACGCTATCCCGATCCATCTGGCGAATGCGGTTAGCGGCTGTACTGGTAACCTCTACACCAAGGCGATGGCTGCCCGTTGCAAGTTTGGGCAGCAAGAGTGTGAACGGTGAGGAGATGAGTGTGGCTATGAGGATATCATCAACGTAAACACGTGCGCTGCCGGCAAGCTCGTGGAATTCGAGCTGCCATTGTGCCGGTAAGCTAACATCCACGGTAAATTCGGTGTGATACCGTGCTGTACCCGACCAGTGTGGCGCGTGAGAACTGCTCCAGAACTGGGGCGCACCCGGCGTTACGAGAGGAGCCGGAAGACCGGCTCCTCCCTCCATAAACTCTAAATGCCAATCTCCGTCCATTCTGCGTTCCACGTCCACTGGAACATAGTACAACCACGGGTTAGCGTCGGTAATGAGCTCGCTGGTTGTTCGTACCACAATCGACCCACCCGCGGGCAGCGCAACAAAGACCTCGCGACCTCGGCGGTTACTCCGAACCGCAGCCTCTCCCAACTGCCCTGTAAGGGGATCAAGAAGGAAGGCGGTGCGAAACTCATCGGGCAACGTAAACCAATCGGCGATATAATGGCCGGTTCGGTTGACGATAAACCTGTCGATGTAATCGGAATGGATTCGACGCACTGGTGGGGCGCCAAATGCAAGGCCCAACGGTTCGAGAGCTACGCCAGCGGCGTGGAGCATTTTAGCTGCGGATTCACCGCAAATCACCTTACCCGCACCGAACTGGCATGTATGCATTCCGTCGCCCGTTGGTTCGTCGAAGTCGATGTGACCGTGCATACGCTGCAGGTTCTCACGCCGGTCGTTCAACAGTCCGTAGCCAGGCACATCGGCCGGTATTCCACCAACAAATAGAACGTTGGCACCATCGTTCGCCAGTTCCATCAGGCGCTCAAAGGTCACGTCGGAAATGTAGTGGCAGGGGGGCACAACAATTGCGTCGTAGCCTCCGCCCTGTAGGGAAATCTGCCCACCAGAAAAGTGCGCCTCGGCCAGCTGCCTGTCGGATACCCAATCGTAATCATGGCCAGCATTCCAGAGCGACTCCGCGGTGATGCCCACCTGGCTTCCGGTAAGCCAGTCACCATTGATCTCCAGCATGAATAGATCTGGCCTCGCCATCCACAAGTCGTGCAACGGCCAATACAGTAACACGCGTGCGCCCGGGCTGCCTGCCTGTAGAATCGACTGGCACCGTGTGACGTACTGGTTTAGATAGGCAAAATCGCGCCAGAGGGGATCCTGAGGTGCGAATGTGGTGGACGCATAGAAAAGCCAGCCGGGCCAAGCAGCATCCTGCGGTGAATAGCAGGTGCCGTGGTAAAAAATATGATTGATGCCAGAAAGGAAAAGTTGATCAATTGCTGATTTTGCCATGCCCAGGCTAACATGAAAATGTTCGGCTAGCCACGTACATGTTTCCGAGGATGAGAGAGCGTTGCCTCGCACATGCGCAGCAGAGGAAGCGAATTTAGCAATGTGCGGATTGCCGCTTGGGCCAAACATTTCAGTTTCTGGGATGTCAACTGCGGCGTAAAGATCCAGCAGATTTCCCGGCGAACCGTGGGCCTGATTACGTGTAAGGCTGCCAGCAGTATGCGAAAATGCCGTCCAATAGCGGGTGAAATTATGCAGAAGCATGTCGCTTACTGTCTCTCGATAGTCCGTTTTAACGCGGTTTACAAGGTCGGGATCCCCTTCTCCCGCCAGGTTGTGAAGGTGCAGTCGTAGGTCATAGCCGCGGCGCGCCTCGAACTCATCCAGGAGGTCCGGCGCCCAGTTAGCCAGGTATTCAAAGGAATCGTGAAACTGGGCCCGAATGTCACCAGGACGCAAATGCGCCAGTTTGCTGGTAAACCAGCGGAAATAACTGCCGACAGCTGTACGTAGAAAGGGATTGATACATCGTCCCTCGCCACCTGGCGCAGCTCGTTTCACCATGCGGCCCGCAAATTTCTGAGTTACAGTGTATACAGTGGAGTCGGTGTCGCATGTGACGGACGAATCGCTGGAGTCTAGTAGCGAGTCCAGCAGGTTGGTAGCCGTGCCATCGGTGGTTACCGCAGTAACCGCCTGCAGTAGGCCAGGGTCACGGCTCCAGTGGAACATTTCCCCGGCTTTTATAGCCTGCTTCTCTAACACCAGCGCGTCTTCCGAGTCGTCGTCGTTTACGATAGGCCCGCCTATCGGCCATCCCGTAGTCGTCGCGAGATCTACGCCCATTCCTAAACCGGAGGCATCCGCTATTGTGCGTTGCAACATGGACAGCCATTCATCACCCATATAGGGTAGCTCGCGGTCCTCGCAGTTCCTAACACCGTAAATGGGGGTAATTTCCACCCCGCCCAAGCCAGCAGCCCTGTAAGCCGCGAGTAGTTTCGAGATGTTATCTGCGTCAACGGCGCTACCTGGCCACCACCAGCGTGTCCACGGAAGGCAGCCTATAGAGATTTCTGGCCAGCTTTGGAGATGCTCCACGGGATTACCTACTTCCTGATTGGAGGTATAGTAGTCTGCAGCAGTGCTAGCTGCATCTTAAGTTATATTTGCCGTGCCCTATGCCAATTCCTGCCCACCTCACCCGTTGGCAGAGAGGTAATGGTACTAAGCGCAATCACGAAGTGCATTTTGTCTGCTACATGCGAATAATTTGGTTAAGGCTAGTGACAGTGCGGTACAGCATAAAGGATGGTGGGAGAGCGGACGCATGACAGCCGAAAACGAACCATCCATCAGTGAACATCCATCCTTAAATGGCTTTAGTGAAACTACCCGAGGCTGGTTAGATTCCACGTTTGTTGCACTAACGCCCCCGCAAATTCAGGGATGGCCGGTCATTAAGCGCGGCGATAATACCCTTATCATTAGCCCGACGGGGTCCGGTAAAACGCTCGCGGCATTTCTGGCTTCTATAGATGAGCTGATGTTTCACCACTCGCCTGGCAACGGCCAGTGCTCCATCCTCTACATCTCACCGCTAAAGGCGTTAGCGGCCGACGTGCAGCGCAACCTGAAGGACCCCCTTTACGGCGTCGAGCACCTGGCAAAATTGAGGGGCGCAGAGTTCTATATGCCGCGCATTGCCATCCGCACTGGTGATACGCCTACAACCGAGCGCAACGCGTTTTTGCGGCGCGGCGCTGATATACTTATTACCACTCCAGAGTCATTGTTCCTTTTACTACAGGGACAGGCAGCGGCGAAACTGAAGGCTGTTCGATGGGTAATCATCGACGAAATCCATACGCTTGTGGGAACGAAGCGTGGTGCGCACCTTGCATTGTCGCTTGAGCGGTTGCAGGATATTAGCGAGAAGCCATTGCAGCGAATTGGTCTTTCGGCAACCGTGCGGCCTATAGAGGAGGCAGCACGGTTTCTGGGTGGGTATGAGCGGCGATTAGCACCGGGGGGCGAGCCTGCAATGAAGGCACGACCGGTTACTGTGGTGAATGCAAACGCTTCACGAAAACTGATTGTGAATGTGCAGCTAGCAGGCAGCCAGGCACAAGAACAGGGCGGCGAAATGTCGGCCCCAGCCGGTGATACCATTGGCTTGTTAGCACAACAACTGCTGGAAATCATCCATTCTCATGGTTCCACGCTCATTTTTGTTAACAGCCGGCGTTTGGCCGAGAGGCTGGCCGCGGCGATAAATGCACTGGCAGGCGAGGATATGGTGTTGACACACCATGGGTCTGTCGCCCGTGAAAAACGATTAGCCATTGAACATGACCTCAAGAACGGCATGCTTTCGGCTCTTGTAGCAACCTCGTCACTTGAACTTGGTATCGATATTGGTTCAGTCGACCTTGTTGTGCAGATCGATTCACCACGCGGCGTAGCTTCTGCCTTGCAGCGCATTGGGCGTGCGAGCCATCAGGTTGGTAGCACGAGCCATGGAATCGTAATAGCGAGGTTTCGTGGTGATCTGCCTGCCTGTGCAACCCTTCCTACGCTAATGACACAAGGCGAGATAGAACCAGTTCATGTGCCGCGCAATCCGCTCGATGTATTGGCACAGCATATTGCGGCTATGGCCAGCTCTAGACAATGGACCGTGGACGAGCTGTATGCGCTCATAACCTCGGCGGCACCGTTCTGTGAGCTTCTGCGCGAGACGCTGCATGATACGCTCGATATGCTGTCTGGCAAGTACCCCTCCACGGCCTTTAGCGGTCTACGCGCGCGAATCGTGTGGGACCGGCAGCTTGCGGTGATAAGTGGGCGTTCCGGCACAAACCAGATGGTCATTGCTAACGCGGGCACTATTCCCGATAGGGGGCTCTACGGTGTCTACCTAAGCTCGCAGGAGGATGCTCGAGGGCGGTTAGGCGAGCTAGACGAGGAGATGGTATTTGAGTGTCGGACTGGGGATGTCTTCATCCTTGGAGCAAGCTCATGGCGAATCGAAGAAATCACGCGTGATCGTGTGCTAGTATCCCCTGCGGCGGGTAGACCCGGGCGTATGCCATTCTGGCACAGTGACCGCGCGGGGCGCCATGCACATTTTGGCCGGGCGATAGGGGAACTTGTCGACCGCCTAACATCAACTGATGCAGTGGCCGCTGTCACTACGCTGATGTTGCACAACGGTATGGATGAAGCTGCCGCCCGCACGCTGGTTGATTACCTAACCGAACAGCAGCGCTCAGGTGCCGTGCCCACGCACAAAAGAGTCGTAATAGAGACTTCTCGCGATGATGCAGGCGAGTGGCGTGTCTGTATATTAAGCCCGCTTGGTTCGCGTGTGCATGCACCGCTAGCTATGGCGATCTCTGCACGGATTACCGAATCTACAGGCTATGAGCCCGATGTTCTCTGGTTCGACGACGGGCTCGTGCTGCGGTTTCCCGATACTGCAGAACCGCCAGAGACGCTGTCTCTCCTGCCTGATGCTGCCGACCTTGAGCGGCTTCTGTTACGGCACCTGTGCGCGGGCGGGGCTGGAGCGCGCGCCGCCGGGCAGGGCGCACCGGTGAATACGATGGTTGCTACCAGGTTTCGTGAGGCGGCAGGACGGGCACTCATGCTGCCCAGGCGGAGGCCAGGTGCCCGATCGCCCCTTTGGCTGTTAAGGAAGCGGGCTATTGACCTTCTACAGGCTGCGGCAGAATACCCAGACTTCCCACTGCTGCTAGAGGTTTTTCGTGAAATACTGCAGGACGACTTCGATGTACCTGCGCTTGGGGAGCTTTTACGAGGTGTAGAGCGTGGCGACGTAGAAGTAGTGCGGCATTTGCTGCCCGTTCCCTCGCCATTTGCCTCCTCGCTGCTCTTCTCTTACATTGCAAACTTCATGTACGAAGGCGACGTTCCTGCTGCAGAGCGCAAGGCACACGCGCTGCAGGTGGATTATGCCCGCCTTCGATCGCTGATGGGGGCGGATGCCGCGCGTAGCCTTCTAGATGCGCAAGTGATTATTGCATGGCAGGAGAATGCACAGCACCTGACAGTGGATCGCGGTGCGGCGCATCCGGATGCGCTTCATGACCTCCTGCTGGATATAGGCGATCTATCTTTGGAGGAGGTACAGCAGCGTTGTGCTTCGCCTGCTAACGCGCACGTCTGGCTTGCGGGGCTGCAAGCGGCGGGCCGTGTCGTCAAGCTGCTGATTGCGGGCCAAGAGCGTTGGGTTGCCTCCGAGGATGCCGCGAGATACCGCGATGGCCTGGGTGCTAGCCTGCCCAATGAGCTGGCGGCTGGTCTGCTTGTACCGGTTCGTGAGCCGCTGCATGACCTGGTGAACCGGTATGCGCGAACCCATGGACCCTTTACGGAGGACCAGCTCTCACTGCGATTAGGTCTGCCGGTGGCGGCTATCCGCCTGGTTCTGCACGCACTTGCCTCTCGTGGCCGGTTGACAGAGGGCGAATTCCTGCCAGACGCGACCGGTAGCGAATGGTGTGACACAGGCGTTTTGCGCATCCTGCGGTATCGTTCACTAGAGCAACTGCGGCGTGAAATTGAGCCGGTGGGCCTCTCCGCATATGCGCGCGCGCTCCATGAGATTCACGGAGTGACTGGTGGGCACCATACAGCAGATCTGCATGGCGTGCTGGCTGTACTGGAGGGCGTTGAACTGCCGGCATCGTTGTTAGACAGCGAAATTCTCGGTCGGCGGTTGGACGACTATATGCCCGAAATGCTAGACGCACTCATCGCCAGTGGTGAGGTGGTTTGGATTGCTTCACGCAGCCTTGGCACGCATGACGGTATGGTGCGCCTCTACTTTGCGGAGAACGCTCCCCAATTGGTGAATAGCCAGATGAAGTGGCCGCCAGTGAGTTCGCTTAGCTATAGAATATGTGAATTTCTGCGTGAAAAAGGCGCCAGCTTTTTCCCACGCATCGCAGCAGCAGTTGGTGGGTTTCCGGCTGAACTTGAGGAAGAGTTGTGGGGGCTGGTATGGGCGGGCATTGTGACCAACGACACGCTGCAACCGGTAAGGGCATACGCCTCGCAGGGCGCGGAGCGCACACAGGGCAGTAGGGCGGCGCGGCCCAATCGTTCCCAGGCCAGACCCGTGGTGTCCGCTCGCCTCTCGGGCCGGTGGTGGCTGGTGGAAGAGTGTGCCGGGCAGGGGAACAGCAGTACCGAAAGCCTGGCTGCAAGGCTGAAGCTGCTGTTACGGCAGAGTGGCCTGATTACTCGCGACATAGCGATTTCAGCGGGTATTCCTGGCGGATTTTCGGCCATCTACCCGCTGTTGTCCGCTATGGAACTCGCCGGAAAGCTGCGCCGGGGAAACTTTGTAGCCGGGCTGGGCGGGTTGCAGTTTGCCCTGCCGGAAGTGGTGGAAACGCTGCGGCGACTTCGTGCGGTTCCAGCCGAGCCCAAAAGCGTAATTTTGAGCGCGTGCGATCCTGCTAATCCCTATGGCCAATGGATACCCTGGCCGTCAACCGTCTCCGGTAGGCGCGTCTCTCGCACAGTGGGCTCATCCATCGTGATGGTGGATGGCTATGCAGTGTTCTGGTTGAACGCAGAGGGCTCTCAGCTAGTCACATTTAGCCACGAAGATCCCAGCGTCGACATCACCAGCCTGTGGCGCGCTGCTGTGCACGCACTTGCGATGGAGGTGGAGGGAGGGAGGCGTCGCGCCATCCACCTCGCATCTATTGACGGTCACACTACTGCCCCGGCGGAAATGCACAAATCCCTGCTCGCCGAGGGGTTCCAGAGGCACGACACCGGCTACCAGCGTAGACGCCTCTAGAGTGCCGGGCAGCGGATTGTGCACAGGTGTTTGACCCGGATTGAAAGTAACGACGGCCTAACTTCAGGTCTTCAGACCGTACTCCAGCACTAGCACGGGCTCACTTCAAACATTGCAGGTATTTTGCTCGCTTTACAAAAAATTAGTAATGTAACTGATCATACGGAAATTACCGTGTGTGCGGGTGATTATTGAGGTGATGGGACTATTAGCAGGAGGTATGTGATGAGCGGTGCCGACGCGGTTGATAGATTTTTTGCGCACAGCAAGGGCGCGGCTGGTAATTGGCAGACTATGGAGCAGCACACAGCAAGTGTAGTCGCACTAGCCACGGAATTTGCACGAGCGTTTGGCCGCGCGGCCGATGCAGAAGTCGCCGGTATGCTTCACGACCTCGGCAAATACAGCGAGCTGTTTCAGAAGCGGCTTCATGGGCAAGGCAAAGGATTAGATCACTGGTCAATTGGTGCCTGGGCGGCGCTTACTAAAGCGGGGTGTCTGGACGCAGCACTAGCAATTCAGGGCCACCACATCGGGTTGCAACAGATGAATAAAGCCTCTTTAGGGCAGTTACACCCATCTAAGCTAGCGGTACAGGATCCACGCGAGGGACGCGTAACCGAAACTGACTTGGACCTGCTGTTAGGGCGCTTGCAGCGTGACGGGTTCAGCGTGGATACGCGTTCGGCCAGTATCCAGTTATTGCCGACTGTTGGGGCGATGCTAGACACCAGAATGCTCTATTCAAGCCTGGTAGATGCAGATTACCTAGATACAAGCGCACATTTTGAGGTGGTACTCGACAGGAAAGTTCCTGCGCTGCAGCCAGACCGTGCACTGCAAATAGTTGAATCGCGTGTAGAGAAGCTGAGTGCAAGTTCCAATGCGCGGCAGTCGCTAAATAATTTGCGGCGGCAGGTGTGGG
>JAJYCW010000087.1 GCA_021777995.1 bacterium | reverse complement strand
CTTCGCGCGGAGTCTGCTCCATACCTAGAGCCGTAACCTCGACGCGGCCATTTCCGCCTCGAGCCTCCAGCACCTTAATCATGTTCGAACCAATGTCCAGACCGATAAAGGATCCGCCTGCCATGCTATGGTAACCTCGGGGTGAACCGGGAACTTGCGAACAGATCACGGCTCAGATTTGAAAATCGTTGTTTACTGCATTTGATCAGTTGACATTGCCCGAAACTGGGCAAATAGCAGCCTGCGCCGGTTGAGGGGGGCGCCGGGAAGCATTGTAACAGTTTTGGTTTCTCCTGTCAACACTTTTTATCGAGCGAACGTACAATTTGTTCGCTGCAGGTGATTTTACCTGACCACAACTTCAGCTCACACTATATGTTGGTTCAGCAGGCGAAAGAGTTCACGCCCGCTGAACCGGTCAGTTGATAAGGACGCAGCTTGCAGGCTGCACCGTTCACTAATATCCCGAAACTTGTACTACCGGCTAGCCAGCACACGCTGCAGGTTGTGCTCTACCACGGGAATAGGTGCGTTGGGGCCCTTCACGGATCGCCAGATTATTTTGTTTAGGACTTGCTCAGGATTGGCGTCTGCATCAGCAAAATCCATTGCCGCACTTCTGCGGGCGCCATATGCGGTGGCGTTACTAACGGCAGCAATCACCGATCGGGCAGGCAGGATGGCCGTGTAGGGTGCAATATTCTCCGGCAAGCTGGAAAAGTCATGGATGAGCGGGGCGCTGGCGTCAAACCGGGTTAATGAGGGCATGTGCAGCAACTGCTCCATGGTGTGCAACATACTGACAGTGTTGTAGAAATGATGGTCTACGCTCCCCTTGCGAATGTAGGGGCTTATAATGTAGGCCTCGCTGCGATGACAGTCGACGTGATCGTAACCATCCTGCGCATCGTCCTCTACCACGCAGATCGCCGTTGACTTCCAGTAGGGGCTGTGGCTTACTGCTTGAACAAGCTCACCGACCGCGTAGTCGTTATCTGCCACCATGGCGGCCGGTGTTGATTGTCCTGGGCTGGTCCCGGCAGTGTGATCTCTCATGAACCGTACCATTTCAAAGGCAGGCAGATCATGATGCTTCACATAACCCTTAAACTCTCGATCCCATTCGTCGAACCTGCATGGCTCATGGTGTACGCCATATTGGCGAATCTGCTTGGGTGCTGCACAGTGGTATTTCAACCATGCGTCGCTATCCGCGTAACTGGTGTCAAAGCGAAGGAAATTGTCATCGGTGTGGCCAACTAGGGCAGGTTTAACCGGACGGTTAGCGGCAAGAATGACCTTACCAGACTTAAGATGGTGCGAAGTGTCAAAGGAAACGAAAAAGCCGTAGTTTCTGTAGGTAATTCCGGCCCGGCGAGCGTCGTCCCACAGATAGCCGCCGGAAGATGCAGCAACATCTGGCAGGCCGACTCTACTCATTGGGATACCGTTGGTTTCGCCTTCAAAGTCGTAATTCCGTCCCCTGCCGCTGTAGTTATAGGGAACATTGCGTTCAACGTACTCGTTTGCATTTGCCGATGTAGACCAGTTCCAACCGTCGGGTGATACCTCGGAGCTGCAATAGAAGTTATCCAGCAGAACGAACCGGTGAACAAGCGCATGAAGGTTTGGAGTAACAGATTTGCCAAAAATGCAGAGCGACGGGTCGCCGTTTCCCTCCCGTACATCACCCAGTACCTGGTCGTAGGTACGATTTTCTTTGATGATGTAGATTACATGCTTGATGCCGGTGCGCGGAAGCGGCGCACTCTCAAGGGCCGCATTATTACGACTGGCGATACGCGTTAATGCCTTGAGCCTCTGTATGCCAGGTGTGGGAAGCTCCTGAACGCTACCCTGAAGAATGTTGAGTATATAGTGACCCCATCGGCCTGCAGGCCCACGTTTAGAGCCGTTTGGATTACTAGCCACTCCCCCTTTTGCATTGAGGATATACAAATGCCCGCCAATAGAGTGTACTGCCGTTGGGTACCATCCGGTAGGAATTGCTCCCGCTACCTGCGGATGGCCGCCAAAGGGGTTCTGGATGACCACAACCTCATTCTTCCCGGCGAGAGTCACGTACAACCGCCTACCATCATGGCTCAGTGCCATCCCGGTAGGGGTCACTCCCGGTAGCCCTGTTTTGCTCCTCAATGAAATCGTGTTGACCACGTGGTCGGTAGCGGTATCAACGATGGAGATTGTATCAGATCCAGAATTTGCGACTAAAAGCCGTGTCTGGTTTGAATTCAGCAGCAATGCGATAGGATGGTCCCCGGTTTTGATCGACCGCAAGACATGTGCATGAGACGGGTACAACACACCTAAATCGGTAACCGAACCACTAAGTTCACTCGCAGCATACAGCTTCTGGTCTTTGAACTTTCCAACAGTCACCGCCGCAACCGAAAGTGGAAAGCCTGGTACAACAACTTTGCGCACAAGGTCACCGTTGGACGTGTTGAACACCGAGATGGAGCCCTTGTAGTCGGTATACTGGCTAGTTTCGTTGTTGGCGGCATAAAGCAGTGAGCCATTTGAACTCAAGCATAATCCCGCGGGAAAGCTTGGTCGAGCGGAACCCGCAGCCTTGGGATTGTCGGAGATATCCTTCAGCACCTGCCGCGGTGTGGAAAGAATTCCATCAGGGCTAATATCGTAGCGGGTAATGGTGTCGGCCGATCCGTTGGAAACATAAATCGAATAATCACCGGTCCCGGGTTGTATCGTCGGAGAGGCCACAATACCGTAGTAGAGGTTCAGCCTGCCGGTTCTACCACTCTCATTGGTGCCGGCCTCAGAAGTCACTTTTCCAGTGGCAGTGCGAATAACCGTAAGGTGTTGACGAAAGCCGGAGTCCGTCACTACAAGGTACTTACCATCTGGCGTAACTGCCATGTTCACAGGAAAACTACCTACACCAATTTCGCTGCCAACAGGTGTGAGGCGCTGGCCGGTAGAGAGGATGTTTGCAGGGTTGTTGGCGATTGCAGCACGAATTGAGAGACACCACAACATAGCGGCGGCCATGGCAAGACATTGAGTTCGTCTATGACAATCCATTTAGAGCTCCTTACATTTCACTAGACGCCAGATAACTCTCCTCAAACCATCACCCTAATCCTGATTCACGATTCTTGGGTTGCTTTAGCCTGGGGCGTCGCCCGCAAGCCCAACCTCAAATCATTGTCGAGGTGCTTGCTGCACCTGTTGGTCGGTTGGTCCCGTGGCGGCAGTTGAATGTGTTGCTTTCAGGTAAACGGAAGGGTACTGAAGCAGTATCCATTGGCGCATCGCCATGCCGTTCGCAGTCTGCCGGTAAAGATCGAAGAAGTGGTTCATCGCTCCTGTTGATGTGAAGCCGAAATGACCGTACCTCATTGTCAGCTGTTCATCCTCAGCCTTGTCAAGCGGGACCCCCTCCTTCATCACGAGAAACAGTGTACCAACCAATCCTGAACGGTCTGAGCCACCCTGACAGTGAAAAATCATAGGGTACGGGTCGCGGTCAAATACATGAATTAAGAGCTTCAGCGAACTGGGCGGTGGTAAGTGACGGGCACTCATCGGTATATCTACGTGGACCGCGCCCAGTGCCTTACTTTCGTTTATCTCATCGCGGTAATAGTCGTTCCCCATGTTGCCACCGCGTAGATTGATCACAGTTTTAATGTGGTATTTGGTGAGCGTCTGGCGGAAACCATGCCCAAACCAGCGAGCGGTATCCGCAGTATAGTTATTGCCCGTAAGCTGGGCGCTCCTATACATAACTCCCGGAACGACTGCACGCACGTTGCCGCCGAAAACTCCAATCCACCAGAGCAGCACCAGCAGTCCCCCAAACCCTAATCCTAGCTTCACTGCTGTCGCTTTGCGATTCTTCTTGCGCGTTTTGACCGCCGTGTTCTGCGGCTCAACCTGGTTTACTTCGTTCATGACTCACATAATACCCGTTAACGTGTTGAGCCCACCCAGATTGTGAGGTTTTTAAGTGACCGCAGATATTGAGGTGAGGTGCTGCAGGAATAAGGCCCCATGCCGTTGCAATTGTCTTGTATCTAATTCCGGTTTCTCAAAAGCGTGTAGGCCTCAGTGCTCACGCAAAGAGGATCCGCAAGAGTTATCAGGCATTAAAGGAACAAGTAATGGTGTCAACTAGATTGGTTTCACTCTTCACAGCTATCGCAACTATTACCGCCTTTGCATCGGTACTCCCAAGCAATGCTCAGGTACCTGAAAATCGGCTACTTCTTGCGTCACAAATGGACTTCGGCAGAAACCTTGGGTTCTATCTAGATTTCGAGAACGCTCAGCCTGGCGTAAATGCATGCAAGTTGAGCACACTTAAACTTATCCTGGGCGTTGCTGACGGCACTCACTGGCAGTTTACGGCCGCGAATCCTGGATGGCAGCCAGGCCTCCCCTATCACGCGGTAGCTACCATTACTCCCAACGGTGCAAAGCTAGTGCTAAACGGTTCGCTTGTAGGAACAAGCACCGGTGGTTACAAGTTGGTGAAAGCACCGCTCATCTTCAATCACGTACCATCATGGGCACATGCTCCAACCGATTATTCAGTGAATGTCAACCTCATCACCGTTCAAAGTGTGGTGAATCACCATATTCGGCAGGTAAAGATTGACCTTGGTTCAAGACACATACCTGCGGGTTTGAGGGTATTCAGCCCGGATGCAACCGTGACCAAACAATGGCAGGCATTTACAGAAGGAACGATCACTATAAACGTGACCTTCACCATTACCCGTGCTGAAAGCTTAAAGAATATCAGCCCACTCATAGACAAGTTCGGGCAGAACATCTATGCTTCCTGGCCAGGCAAGGTTAAAACCACTCAACAGCTCCTCGCGTCGCAGAAATATGAGGACCGTAAACTTGCCAGAATGCCGATCGTTCCTCACCGAGATAAGTTTGGGGGCACGACCAACCTGGGTTGGCATTTGGCACCAACGGGATATTTTCGAACAGTTGAACATGCAGGCCGCTGGTGGCTGATTACACCTCTTGGTAACCCGTGTTATTACGTAGGCGTATGCTCGGCACCACAACTCTGGTTTGACAGTACGCCCGTGGTGGGCCGTCAGTGGATGTTTCAGGACTTACCGCCGCGCGTCGGTAAATATGCTCAGGCCTGGTCCGGACAGCAATGGGGCAGCACAGGAAGCTTCTATAATTTTAACATCGCCAATATGATCCGCAAATACGGCACCAATTGGCAGCAGCGTGCTTCTGCCCAGGCGGCATCCCGCTTAAAGCACTGGGGCTTTTGCGGAGCCGGGAAATGGAGTAGCGCCGTACCGGGGGTGCCATGGTTCCCTGTGCTAGGGTACGCCGGTGTACCGACGCTGGTACGACATCCTGATGTATGGAACCCGAGCGTGCGAGCCGCTCTAGTCGCTAGCCTCAAAAACCAAATCACGCCAATGCTGCATGATCCTTATGTAGTAGGCTGGTCCATCGGTAATGAATTTGATGAAATATTTACCACTGCGGAAATCACGCAGATACTTGCCAAGCCTGAAGATACTCCTGCTCGTAAGGCGCTTCTTTCATGGGCGCTTGATCATATCTACCATGGCAACGCACAGGCCATGGCCAACGCATGGGGCGCACCGCAGGGCAGTTCGACGATACCTGAAACACCCGTGCCTCCAGCAAGCGACGTCGAAAAGATGCGGCGGTACTGCGCCAGTTACTATTATAAGTTCTTGTACACCACGGTGAAGAGCATTGATCCCAATCACCTGTACTTCGGCTTCTGGCTAGCCGTGGGATGGTGGCAAAACCCTAGTGACTGGAGCTTAATTGCCCCATGGTGTGACGTCATCGGTTATGACTTTTATAACCGTCACTTTGCGAATGCGGAGTTTAACCAACTAATCACCCAGACCAAAAAGCCAATACTATGCGGTGAATTCAGTTTCCCGCCAATATGGGCCAACCGGGGCTTTGGTGCCTATCCTACCAACGCGAAGGATGAGGCAGATGCGGGGCGACTATATGCCAGATACGTAAAAGAAGCCTGCGCAAACCCCTATTCGGTTGGAGACCTATGGTTCGAATACCGCGACGAACCGCTCACTGGCAGAGGGCCCGGCTCTGGTGACGACATCATCTACGGCGAACACTACGCCTTTGGAGTTGTAGACGTTACCGACCGTCCTAAATGGGCATTGGTTGAGAGGATGCGAGTGGCGAATGGCGCTACTGCACGATGGCACAGCAAGGCCCGTATAGTTACGGGGCGGCGGTAGTGTGCATGGTATACTCATGCTAACCGTGTTACTGACATAGGAACGATTTCAACCAGGTAAGAAAGGTATTTTGATGAACGAGGGTTTACCCGAAAAGCCAACAGAGCAGTGGGTGCATCTTAATGGAAAACTGACGCCGAAGTCTGAAGCATCGGTATCCATTTATGATCACGGCTTCCTTTATGGTGACGGTGCTTTTGAAGGAATTCGGGTGTACTCTGGAAATGTCTTCAAACTGGAACCGCACCTGTGCAGGTTATACCGATCCGCTCAGGCTCTGGACATCAACCTGGGTATAGATCACGCTCAACTTCAAAACCGCGTTGTTGAAACGGTGCGCGCTAACCAACTAGAATCTGGCTATATCAGGCTCAGCATTTCTAGGGGAGTAGGGCTTGGTTTAGACCCGCGGCAAGTTGCTGCCGGGGCCTCGATAATAATCTCGACAGAGCAGCTTCGGCTGTATCCTCAGGAGATGTATGATCAGGGCCTCGACGTTATAACGGCGTCCACAAGAGTTCCGCCGGCAGTTTGCATCGACCCGCAGATAAAATCGCTGGGCCGGTACGTCAACAACATTACGGCAAAAATGGAAGCGAACCGCGTGGGTGCGGGGGAAGCATTGATGCTGAACATGGTCGGTAATGTCGCGGAAGCTACGGGTGATAATGTCTTCCTTGTGAAACACGGAGAGATTATAACACCGCCCACCAGCGATGGAGCATTACCGGGTATAACGCGGCAGGTTGTGATGGACCTGGCAAAAGATATGGGTATTACCTGCCGACAATTGACTATTACCCTGTACGACGTTTACAACGCTGACGAAGCCTTTTTAACCGGAACGGCTGCAGAGGTTATCGCTATGACCAAATGTGACAACCGTCGGATTGGTGATGGTAAACCTGGCAGTCTTACGCAGCGCATTATCAATGCGTTTAGGGCGATAACCGCGGTTGATGGGGTAAAAGTGTAACGTCCGGTCGTAATATAAGTAGGAGTTCATTAGTTCTTCTAGGTTCGCACGGCGGGGACGGCAATTGGCTGCATTTATAGTTGGGTTGTGGTGAAACATACGCACCATAATCTTGACTATCCATGTCGTTAATCGCCTCACATAGTCGTTCAATACGAAGTATTCTGTGTTCGATGGTGAACAATTACAGATATTCTAACGGAACCAAGTATTGCCTACGTAAGCAATGGAACGAGCTCGCGGCCAGATGTTTTGCACGGCGAGGAATCCGTATGGTTCTTGCAACCAACGGTTCATGGCAACCAACATGTGATTTGCGGCTGCTGTGGTTCAATAAGACCGCACGGGGAACTTTTCCCCGGCTACTGTCGCCTCTAATAGTGTAATTGGGCGAGCTAGTTCGGGAGTTGTGGTTTCGCGCTACTAACCTGGCATGAACCGCACCGGTAGAATCAAGGAGGTTCGGATAGCCATGTGGCAACGATTTACAGAGCGCGCAAGACGGGTTGTCTTCTTCGCGCAAGAAGAGGCTAGCCGCCTCGGTGAAAGCTACGTCTCCACCGAGCATCTGTTGCTTGGTCTCGTGCGAGAGCACGACAGCGTCGCATCTCGAATTCTAGACCGAATGGGCGTTTCTCCGGGTCGCATCAGGAGTGAGATAGAGCGCCAGGTCACTCGGGGTGACGGCCGCATGAGCCAAGACATGCAGCTCACGCCCAGAGCAAAGCGGGTGATAGATCTCGCCTACGACGAGGCACGTCACCTTAATAATAATTATATCGGTACAGAGCACCTCCTGCTTGGGCTCATACGCGAAGGAGAGGGGCTCGCCGGCCGAGTGCTTGCGCGCTTAAATGTAGATCTTGAGCGCACCCGGCGCGAGGTTATGGCTTTGCAAGATACCGAAAGTACCAGCACTGCCGGTACCAAAAGCGCCGCACGATCTCGCACTCCTACGCTCGATGAGTTTGGGCGGGATTACACTGAACTTGCCAGAACGGATAAGCTGGACCCAGTAGTTGGCCGCCATACCGAAATTGAGCGAGTTATTCAGATACTTAGCCGCCGTACAAAAAATAACCCGGTGCTGCTTGGTGAGCCCGGCGTTGGCAAAACTGCCATTGCGGAGGGCCTTGCCCAGCGTATTGTTTCTGGAGACGTCCCGGAAACATTGAAAGACAAGCGTATTGTCTCCTTAGACCTCGCTAGTCTCGTGGCAGGCACCAAATATCGAGGCGAATTTGAAGAGCGTATGAAACGGGTCATGGAGGAGGTGCGCAAGGCGCAAGGCGAAATCGTCCTCTTCATAGACGAGCTTCATACTCTCGTTGGCGCAGGCGCAGCAGAAGGCGCAATTGACGCCTCCAACATTATGAAACCAGCTCTCGCCCGAGGTGAACTTCAGTGTATAGGGGCGACAACGCTGGACGAGTTTCGAAAATATATTGAACGAGATGCCGCCCTTCAACGACGCTTTCAGCCGGTAAAGGTGAGTGAGCCAACGCTGGATGAGGCCGTGGAAATACTGAAAGGGCTTAGAGAGCGCTACGAAGTTCATCACAGAGTCAAGATAACCGATGACGCACTTACTGCCTCAGTACAGCTGGCGGATAGGTACATTACCGACCGATTCCTGCCGGATAAGGCAATCGATCTTATCGACGAAGCGGCAAGTCGTGTACGTTTGCAGTATGCCCTGCCTCCGGCAGAATTAAGGCAGGCTAAAGCCAAACTTGCAGAGATTCAGAAAGAGATTAACGCGATCGCAGAAAAGAGTGCGTGGGGTGAATCTGAAACTGACCTGCAGGAAAAGGAAGAGAGCCTGCGAACTAACATAGAGCAGCTGGAAGTGGAGTGGAACCAGAGACGCGATGCCTTACCGCGGATAGTAACAGAAGAGGAAGTTGCGCAGATCGTGCAATCGTGGACAGGAATTCCTGTCTCGCGCCTCGTGGAGACTGAGACACAGAAACTCCTGCGAATGGAAGACGAACTGCATCACCGGATCATTGGGCAGCACGAAGCGATTGTTGCGGTTAGCAAAGCCGTACGACGCGCCAGGTCTGGGATGAAGGATCCCAAACGCCCGATGGGTACGTTCATTTTCATGGGGCCAACTGGAACCGGAAAGACTGAACTTGCCCGTGCTTTGGCTCATTTTCTGTTCGACAACGACAACAACCTTGTGCGCATAGATATGAGCGAGTACTCCGAGCGGTTTAACGTCTCGAGACTGGTTGGCGCACCTCCTGGTTACGTTGGGTACGAGGAGGGAGGACAGCTCACCGAAGCTGTGCGCCGTAATCCATATTGCGTCGTGCTATTGGATGAGATCGAGAAGGCGCATCCCGAGGTGTTCAATATTCTGTTACAGGTGATGGAAGATGGACGATTGACCGACAGTCAAGGTCGGGTAGTCGACTTCAAGAATACCGTCATCATCATGACTTCCAACGTGGGTGCGGCCCGCATCAACCCGGAACGCAGCCTGGGACTTCGCAGCGACTCCGAACGCCGCGGCCTTGAGGAGAAGGCGATGGAAGCCATGCGCAATAGAGTTCTGGACGAGGTTAAGAAAACCTTCCGGCCAGAGTTCATAAATCGCGTGGATGAGCTCATTGTCTTCCAGCCGCTAACGCGAGAAGAGATCCTGCAGATTGTCGACCTAATGTTGGAGCGGGTCAACAAGCAGTTGCGAACACAGGACCTGGTGCTTGAGTGCACACTAGCTCTGCGCGAGAGATTGGCTGAAGAGGGCTTTGACCCGTCACTAGGTGCCCGGCCGCTACGTCGGTCAGTACAACGGCTCATTGAGGATCCGCTTGCGGAAGAGGTCCTGAAAGGCACGTTTAGACCTGGTGACTCACTAGAAGGCTACATCAACGAACAGGGCGAGGTAGCGTTTCATCGCAAACCGATTGATGAGGGTCCTATAGGTAACGACTCCGGCCTGCCGCCATTTGATGAGCCGGCACCTGTACCGTAGGTTAGCACAAACACTATAAGGCCATGATTAGGGGCTCTACTACCACCAATTGGTGAATGGTAGGGCCCTTTCTTTATTACCCACCAGGAAGGTACCTTGCTGAGATCACCCTTTGTACCCGGGGGTTGATGCTGTGAGATACCGCTAAGTTCGTTTATCTAATATCGTTCATCCAAACAACGCGCGATCTCTTGGGTTACTGGTGCAACGATATGCTCACCCCACGCGTCACCAAGAATGCGGCACCGGTCACCAATCCCCCACTGCCAGAGATACGCTACGGTGAATGCGCACACCAGCGCGTCTAGCAGATCCTCAAAGCGCTTGAGGCCGGCACCGCGCAGGTTATAGGGAACATGCAGCCAAGAGGGAGCGGCCAGCCCAAAATCTCCTAGCTGCAACTGCGATAGGTGGTGTATGAGCTCACCATAGGCATTCATACGGCTATCAACTGTCCTGCCCTTGCCGGCCTTATACTTCAGCGTTTTGCTAAGTGAAAACAGACCTACATGTGACGCATGGGGAAAGACCTCAAAGCAAGCCCTAACATGCGATTGCTGAGGGGCAACTATTCCACCCAGTGGGATACCGAGAACGTTTAACCTGCGGGCGATACGTTCACCACGAACGTTATCCTTAAACAGACTACGGTTAGCAGGCAGTGGTCCAGCCTCGTACCTGCCGAAACATCGGCGCATCATCGTTTCGCACGCGCGCTCACCGGTAGCATTGCTCACAACTAGAGGAGCGTCGATACCCACATAGAGCCCGTCATGGTGATCACACTGTGCAAGCCATGAACATACCGAATCGTCGTCGGTCAGGTTGTCAGCATAATCCGAGACAACCAGTTCATTAGCAATAACTTCCAACATAACCGCAGCCGAGGTATTGACGTCTCCCCACGCAAGATCGATTCCTGCCCACTGCATGGTCAATCGTCTCCTCAAAAAAAAAGACCCCGACAGAATATGCCGGGGAAATGGAGGATGCAATCCAGCTTTGGATCGCACATCGAACTGCTCATGAATAAGGTACCGCGGCGTTGTTAAGAACACCTTAAGAACACATTAAATTCGCGTTAGCATCTTATTACTATGCCAGAACTTCCTGCAAAGCCGTCAAGAAGCGAGTATTCTCGTCGGCAGTTCCCACGGTAACGCGTATCCACGTTGGCCCCTTAAAGTGCGGGCTATAGCGTACTATTACACCCTTGTGTAACAGGCTATCCGCTACCACCTTGCCATCCACTCCAACATTGATGAAGAGAAAATTCCCATAAGAGGGCACATACTGAAGGTTCATCTGCCGTAGTGCGGCACCAATCGTTTCCAGTCCCTGCCTGTTCGTAGTAATTGTGCGCTGCAGGAACTCGTCGTCATGAAGTGCCGCAACTGCCGCTGCCTGCGCCAGCAGGTTGACATTAAATGGCTCTCGCGTTCGTTCCAGCCATTGAGTCATCTCCGGCCGCATGATGCCATACCCCACACGCAAACCAGCAAGCCCATAAGCCTTACTGAACGTGCGAAGTATGACAACGTTTCGTTCCTGCTTTACCCACTTAACCGAATCCGGGTACCAATCAAAATCCTTCGCGTATTCGTAGTAGGCCTCGTCGAGTACGAGGATAACGCGTTCCGGCAGCTGTGATACAAACGCATCTAAATCATCCGATTTTATTGCCGTGCCGGTAGGGTTATTGGGGTTAGCCAAAAACACCAGCCGGGTTGAGGCATCTACCTTCGCTAGCATTGCATCAAGGTCACAGTCCCACGATGAGGTGCAGGGAACCTCTATGCATTCAACCTCGTTAAGAATTGCGGCTGCCTCGTACCGTACGAACGATGGATCGGATTGCAACACCGTGTCGCCAGGCCCAAGGAACGTGACCCCAAGCAGATGAATAATATCGTCGGAACCATTACCAAACACAAGACTGTTTGGATCAACGCTTAGTGATTCTGCCAATGCGGTTCTTAACTCGTGCGCGCTGCCATCGGGATAGATGTGGATGCGGGAGAGCATCGCCTGTATTGCTTCTTGTGCCTTCGGTGACGGCCCCAATGGGTTTTCATTGCTCGCGAGCTTCACTATACTCGTGAGCCCAAGTTCACGCTGAACCTCTTCCGCGGGCTTCCCGGGTACATAAGCCTGCAATCGCATTATATTCTCAGCAACCGTAGGCGGCGCAAAAGAAGAAGAACTCAAGTTACATTCTCCGTACATTCTTTCTAGCGATTATACCCGCGTTAACAAGGGGCACCAGTACAAGAAATCGTGGTGAGGGTTTACCGCAGGCATCGCAGTGGCTTCAACCAGACGCGTATTGGGGCAAAAGCCCTCAAAACGGGTGGAGAGGGCGCGGTTTACATGGCATACCTTAGATTCACGCGTAACCGGCGCAATGCAGTACGCATCTCTTCGCACGCAACACCTATTTTCAACGATTAGCGAAGGGCTGGGTGCAGAAACAATTGAGCGAGATTTGCAAGCCCCAGCGGCATTCCTGAGACTTTACGCTTAATTCGTGCCAGGGCATTATCAACAGATTTGGTTTTGCAATTGAGCTCCATCGCAATCTCTCGATACGACTTGCCAATTTGGTACCCCGCCAGAACATTCCACTCGAATTCGGATAATATCTGCTGAAGCGACTCATGTAGCACTCTGGTATCTTCGTCTACAATTACGATATCCTCGGGATTGGGAGCGGTATCGGGCAGAATATCCTGAAGGCTCCAATCTACGGGGGCTTCATCACTGGGAACTTCTAACGAGACGGAGGTGTTTAGAGGCATCTGTTTCTGGCGAGTGGCTGTTTTTATTGCAGTTATGATGTGTCGTTGTATACACACTCTTGCAAATGCGGGGAAGGAAATTGCACGATCGCTGCGGAAATCTATGATGGCCTGCCAGAGACCGATCATTCCTACCTGCAAAAGGTCTTCTTTTTCAGCACCCACAAGGAAGTAGGCCTTCACTCTGGTGCGAACGAGGTTCCTGTATTTGTATAGCAGGTATTCCGAAGCCAGGTCGTCACCTTCCTGGGCATGTTCAACTACCTCAATGTCCGACATATCAAAAAACTTGATATTGGCGGCGAGGCTTTGCTGCACGTCACTGATCACCCTGGTTCCTCGATCTACTAAGGATTTTTTGACGCGTGCGGCGCGATTATACAGACTCGGAAACAGCCCTTTGTGCCTGCCTGTTAGTGTAGGTCGGACTGTAATTGCATTATACTAGAAAGAGGTACTTAAAACAAGTGCCTAACGATGAAATTTGCGAACCTTTGAGTACCCAATGGCGCGTAGTATCGTAAAGTGTTACATTCTTTGCCAGCGAGGCTACCAGGCAGGCAGATGACCATAGTCGAAAATATAGTTGAAACCCACGCACTCAGTAAGCGATATGGAAAACAGGTTGCCGTTCAGTCGCTAGACCTGGAAGTTAAAACTGGAGAGGTATTTGGCCTGTTAGGACCCAACGGAGCAGGCAAATCGACCACGATCGGTATGCTCTCTGGTATTCTCAGCCCGGGCTCTGGCGAAATTCTTCTTGCCGGCAAACCATTCTCCGCCACTCGCCAGCAAAAGCAGCTTCTCGGTGTGGTTCCTCAGGAGCTAGCCATCTACCCTAAGTTAACCGGTCGCGAGAATCTCAGCTTTTTTGGCAGGCTATACGGAATAAGGCGGCAAGAGCTCAACAAACGTGTGAATGAGATGCTCGGGCTCGTAGGTCTCGTCGAAAGAGCCGACAGCCTTGTTGAACAGTACTCGGGTGGTATGAAGCGTAGGCTGAACCTTGCGGCTGGGCTAATGCACCGACCACAGCTGCTATTGCTTGATGAGCCAACCGTAGGCGTTGACCCGCAAAGCCGCAACCATATATTTGAGGGTGTAAAGGAGTTGAACCGACAAGGGCTCACCATAATCTACACATCCCACTATATGGAGGAGGTTGAGGGCCTCTGTACCCGCGCCGGTATCATGGATGGTGGTCGCCTGATCGCGTGCGATACTGTTTCCAATCTAGTGAATGGGATGGGTGGGAGTGTCATTGAGATAACCGCACTGTGCGCGGGAGTAGGTGAACAGCTCCTCAGCACGCTGGGTAAACTCCAGGGGATTGATAACGTTGCAGTTCAGGACTGTGATGCGCCGGCTGAAAATATTCTGCGCAATAGCGTCATACGCCTTACCAGCGCCACTCCGGATGCCGTGCTGCCGGCCATCATGACGGTGATGAATGAACTACAGGTAGCAGTACAAGGTATTGCAATCAAACGCCCGTCGCTAGAAGATGTCTTCCTATCGATCACCGGCAAAAGTTTGAGAGATTAGAAGTAACTTACCTGCCAAGAAACATGCACCTACAACTATGATAACAGTAATGCTTAAGGATCTCAAGCTCATTTTTAGAGACCGAACTGCGCTAGTCTTCTTGTTTGGGCTACCATTGGTCTTTGCAATGGTTTTTGGCGTCATCTATACAAACGCCGCTCCTAAAAACGGAAAAATACCACCACTCAAGTTAACCGTGGCCGATCACGACCGTACACTTTTAAGCACACAGTTTATCGGCAATATCAGTGCACTTGGGCTTCGCGTTATACGTGCGCGCAAAAATGATGATGTCCGGAAGCAGACGCTTGACGGCACTATTCATGCGGGCCTTATCATTCCCGTGGGCTTTGCGCAAATCGTGTCAAACTGGGCAGAAAAGCCGCCTGCAAAACCGACATCGCTTCCGTTGTTGTCGGTGCATCTTTTCATTGACCCAGCGGAAACACAGATGGAGCCAGTCATTAAGGCTGCAGTGAGTGGCGCACTTATGCGCACAGCTGCCAAACTGCGCGTGAAGAAAATGCTGCTGCTGTTTCCACAGGCACGGGCTGTACTGGAAGGAGCGTCGCAGCAGGATAACGAACCGATGAACATTTCGGTCGTAGACCACAGCCTGCACTACCACGGCCCCACCGAAGGCGACAAGCGCATGCCGGGCCTTATCATCTATTTCCTTTTCTTCATGGCAAACAGCGTTGCGGTTACACTCATTACCGAACGACAGGATGGAACGCTTCGCAGGATTTTGACGACACCTACGACATCTGGCCAGCTTTTGACAGGAAAAATGCTGGCGCGCGCTATCATGGGGCTGCTTCAGGCGGCATTGTTAGTGGCTGTTGGGCATTACATGCTGAATCTTTCTCTAACGGTTGAGCCCGCCATGCTTGCTCTCGTGGTCTTGTGCTGCGTCTTTACGGCTACAGGACTTGGGCTCCTCATAGCCACGATGGGTAAAACCCAGGAGCAAATTCAGGGCATGACAACCATGGCTCTTCTCATGATGGGACTGTTTTCGGGCTGCCTGTTCCCTCGAGAACTGCTACCTAAAACAATGCGCGAGATGAGCTACATTACGCCGCATGCTTGGGCGCTAGAAGCCACGAACAACCTACTGGTAAGGCGGCTTCCACTCTCTTCAGCTTTGCCCTCACTGCTCGTGCTCATCCTCTTTGGAGTGGTGTTTTTCGCGTCTGCACTAATCCGTTTCGAGTATGAATAGCACAACTGGGCCCGGCGTCAGAACAGCTTGAGCCCACTATTAATACGATAACACATTTAGTGAGGGTAGTGCCCGCCAAACGGATAGGATTAATTGTTGTTAGCACCGCTACTGCTGTAATTACGCCCCTTCCACTCCGTAGAGCTACCGCGCCGAAAACGCAGGTAGGATGCCCATTGCACTGCTACCAGCATCAACATGCTGAGCGGATGAAGAAGTATGGAAAGCATATGGCCAAATCGCCGCGCCTGCATAATGCGAATCGTCGCGATAGCCAGCACCTGTAGCGTACAGACCCAAACCAACAGGGAGGACGCCAGAGCGAGACCCGCTAGCCAAAAACCAACAGGCAGCACAAATAGGATGACAGTAAGCAGCGACATGGTCATAAGGGCCGCGGTACTTCCAAGGCCCTCGTAGGCATTGCGTGTAAAGCCATTCCAAACTTCCGTTCCGCTTCGATACATACGACAAGATATAAGGTGCGAGGCATCACAAAGGAAAACACGCATTTTTAACCGCTTGGTTAGTCGTGCCAACTGCAAACCGTCGTGAAAGGAATGCCTAACAGCGGCATGACCACCAGTTGCTAAATAGGCCTCTCTTGTGAATAATTCCACTTGCCCGCACCCTGCAACAACAGCGGGAAAGCGAGCATCCGCTACTAAATTAACGGGCAGAAATGTAGTGATGAGAAAATGAAGCACTGGCATAGCGATCCACTCCCAGAATGTGCCAGTGACCTGCCGAGGAAATGTCGTAGTCATGTCCGCGGCATACTCAGTTGCTGCACACACCAAGGACGATACCAGTTTTGAGTCTGCACGTGTATCGGCATCCAAAAACAGAAGCCAGTGGGCGCCGTCTTCCACCGCTTGCTTTCCTAATTGAGCGCACGCCCACACCTTACCTGCCCAATCGTCTGGCTTTGGCTGTCCGTGCAGTAGAATGATGCGCGTGTCGGTCACCATCGCCTGCGCCACAATCTCAGCAGTATCATCGTCAGATTGGTCGTCCAGCACGTAGATCAGTAAGTGCTGATAATCCTGCCCCTTAAGGTTAAGAAGGCACTCCCCAATGTTACCCGACTCATTACGTGCTGGCACCAGAACTGCCACTGTACCAGATCCCTGGTCTATACAAGCCGGTATCCGACGATAAGCTCTAAGGTTCTGTGTCGTAAATGCGACAAACCCTATTAGCACGAATAGCACCAGCAACTGGTAGACTGCCAACAACTAGCAGCCCCCTAAACCGGGTGATGATAAGTAAGCAAAATCGACCCAGATTGTGTGTGGATTAGTAGAGCTGTTATGAAAGGGAGCCCCCAGGTTGGCTAGCACCACGTGTGTATCCATTAAAACTCTGCAGTACCGGGCGTTCGCGGAAAGGGAATAACGTCACGAATGTTTTTCATGCCGGTAAGGTAGAGCATCAATCGCTCGAATCCAAGTCCAAATCCCGCATGAGGCGCCGAGCCATATTTTCGCAGTTCAAGGTACCACCAGTATGATGCTGGATCCAGACCCTGATTCATGATTCGCTCCAGCAGAACGTCATGCCTCTCCTCACGCTGGCTGCCACCGATAATCTCTCCAATTCGCGGCGCAAGCACATCCATCGCGCGCACGGTTTTCCCGTCATCATTGGCACGCATGTAGAAGGCTTTAATCTCACGCGGATAGTCGACCACGATCACAGGCTTTTTGAAAACCTGTTCGGTGAGGTACCGCTCATGTTCGCTCTGCAGGTCGCTTCCCCAGGTTACAGGAAACTCCCAGGCCTGCCCACTCCTGCCAAGAATGTTAACTGCTTCCGTGTAAGTAATATGCTCAAATTCCGACGTTACAACATTTTCAAGCGTTTGGAGTACCGAGTTATCGATGCGCTTGTTAAAGAACTCCAGGTCTGCGGAACACTCATCCATAACGGTAGCGATTATGGACTTGAGAAACTTCTCTGCAAAACGCATGTCGTCTTGTAAGTCGCAAAACGCCATTTCTGGTTCAATCATCCAGAATTCAGCGAGGTGACGCGGTGTATTAGAGTTTTCTGCTCGAAAAGTGGGGCCAAAAGTGTAGACGTTGGTAAAGGCTAGTGCAAATATCTCTGCTTCAAGCTGCCCGCTCACGGTGAGATAAGCTGGCTTGCCAAAAAAGTCCTTGCTGTAGTCAACCTTACCACGGTTCTCGCCCTCTCCCACTCGAGGAAGATTCATTAA
>JAJYCW010000086.1 GCA_021777995.1 bacterium | reverse complement strand
CGGTTCGGACATCGTAGCTCTGTAAGCACTTATTAGGTCTGCTGGGCGTTCTTGAAGCGCGGATCGCATTTCGTCCGAGTCCTGTCCTCGGAGTAGGTCAATGAGCGCCTGTGTGCAGCCACCAAACCCCCCAAGTAAGAAAATGGGTTTCCCATCCCGCATTGCAAGATATGCCTCTTCAAGAATACCTGGGAAGACGCCGAACCACCCACGAGTCCTGCCACCCAGAAAGATCCGTGCGTTCGTGTCACGATTCATGCTCTCACGCATCTTCGTTAGACACTTAGCCTTAATGAACGGAACATCTGGATTGGCAGGATCGGGCATGATGTCTGGGTTGATGCTGGCAAATTCGGTCTTAACCTCCGTTTTTTTGGGGATACGGTGGCAATGCATAATTTGCTTGAGCGCTGCCTCCCGGTCCCGTGTTAGACTTAGGTAGAAAGGCCAAGCCTGATAATTTTCAATAGGTTTGAAATCGGTCGAACCAGTAGCATTGTAGGTCGCGACCAATTGAGTCAGTATCTCAGTGAAGCCCCCTTTACGAAGGTCGCCACCATAGGTCAACCGTGCGCCACCTGCTAGTAGATGGCGCTCCAGTTCTAAAGTCACCTCGTTTAAGTGGGTGTCGGCAAGTCCGAGTGGACCAAAATCCGGCGTTTCGGAAACTGATAAACCGACCTTCCATTTTTTGAGGTGCTCCGTTCCGCCGACGTGGAGTAGGGTGGCGAAGCGATACCGAGAGAGCAGCGTCTGATTCAGCGCAGCGAGTTCGTCAACGCCGAGGGGAGGATCGGGGTAGAGTACAGTTACTGGGTTTTCGCTGGCATTAGCCGTCTGTAATTCAGCGGACTCCGGTTCATGCGCCACGGGCAGCCCTACGAGGTGATACCCATCGAGAGCCTCTGGAGCACGTAGTAGATACCGGGCGGCGTGGAGGTCAGGGTAGCGTCCAAGTAACTGCGCCATCCGTCGGCTAAGAACCATGCTACGAAGCGCTTCGTCTAGGATAAGCCCTATGATCTCGGCCTCATCTCCGGGCGTCTTTCGAATAGTCGGCACGTTACCCAGATAGGGAAAACTTCGATAAACCTTTCCCCTGAGATCATCTATGACAACCAGGGGACGTTGCATTCTCTTGGCAGCAAGTATCTCCTTCTGACACCAGGACCGATCTGAGTATGCGTCTGTTAGGATTACGACGACCGCCGCGTCAGAGATGCGCAAATCAATCTCATTGCCGAAGTCATAGCCGGGACCGACATCTACCTCGTCGAAGAACGGTATTGATGGAATCTCACGCAGCTTTTGGAGTAACAGGGCCGCCTCGTCGCGGCCGTCTGCCTTAGCATGGCTGAGGAAGATACGAACCGGCGGTGGGCTGACCCGCTCACCTGTCGTCGATTGTTGGTTGCTGCCGTCTGAGAATGGGCTGCGGAAATGGCGGGCTATCTCATTGACCAGCCAGAGACGAAGTACCAGCCACTGCTGATCGGGTACAAACCGATGGTAGCGAATGAAGTTCTGCCTGGCGAGGGGAATGAATTTCAAAGTTCCCTCGCTGAGTGCGACAGGAAGTAGCAGATGCCGACCGCCAGATTGTTGCGTCCCTTTGAAGATGGCGGTGATATAGGGTACCCATACGGCATCGTCGAGAGCCATTTCCGAATCGACCAAGACGATAACAACCGTGCGCTCGGCATCGTCTAGGTTGATGCTCAATGGTATTCCATCTGCGGAATGCAGTGCAGGCACACTGCGGAAGTAAACCGGTATTCCGAGACCGCTGAAGAAGGGACTTTCTGCATCGAAACAGAAGTGAGCGTAAATCTTTTTCGCAAGTTTTGCGCCTTCGGAGACGTCCGTTTCCACGTCTTCCCCGCATACGGTTTGTGCAGCCCAAATAACATACAATTTTAGGGCGGCTTTGGTGTCTTCGGTTTGTATGTAATCGGGCGAGGGCAAAAACGTCCTCTTTCTACGAACAACGAGCCTATATCGCCTTATTCACTCGCCTACAATCACCGATGGGTGCAGGGCTATCACTTATGATAGCCTACCGAGTGGGCGACCATACGGTTACATCGAACAGGTCTGAGACATCTACGAACACGGACCGTTGTTGACCCTACGAGCCCGGCTGTTGTTCACAAGGTTTGCTCGATCCGTTCGAGCGTTGAAGGCATCCTCAATCCATCCTTCCAGCGCTTTCTCCGAAGTCGGGTATTTCTTCCACCGAGCGTAGCCTTCATCTCCGTTCGCGACTGAGATATTATCCTTGACACGATCCGGTAGCTTCCTGGACGAGGAGTTCGCTACAGATGGAAGCGTGATGGCCAACAAGCCGCTACGTTTGTTGTTTGTGTCGTTGCGAAGAGAGGACATAACCTCCCAGTCCACATATTTCCTGGCCCATGTGCATTTCCCAACGAGGACGATCGTGACCGTAGAGTCAGTGAGATATAACTCCCGGATGCGGCGCATGATGTAGTCGTTGTCGGTACTATTGACAATATTATCATCCATCTCGCTTATCGCGCGGTAGTTGAAGACCTGACCATCTTTACCAAAGTCCTTGATGAACTTGATTACCTCATCTTGGTCGGCTTTGTGGTAGCTGATGAAACACTTATGTCTTGCCATGTTCTTCCTCTCTGGCCTTTCACGTTGCCAATATCGTGCGGAAGTTGGAAAGTACGCATACGGTTGGACGCAATGCTGCTCCGCGGTGGTCTTACTGGTCCGCCAATCGCGGCGGTGCAAGCGTATACCTACGGACGTTATACCCTTTATCTTTAGTCGACACCGGAGGTTCAACTCAGGCGCTCAACGCCTCGCTGCTCTCTCCCTCCGTGTCCCCTACGTGTCAATCTAATATGATAGAACATTCTAGCTGAATTGTAGTTACCCCGGGCGAGAAGGTGCAATCATTATCTGCCATTGGATCTGGCGCCCATTCGCAAATTGTCGCATCAAATCCGGTCTAGAGTCATAACCGCCGCAGCCGCGACGTTAACTATCTGACTACGAACTACGTCTCACTGCGCTGGCAGATGCCCGTACCGGTCCGGGCGAGCGGGCAAGTCAGCAGTATACCGTGCGTTAGGCGTTGCGCAGGAGCCCTACTACCGGCGTAAACGGCGAGTTCAGCGCTGAGACATTTCTCCACCCCGCAGGTGTCGAGCATCCGGCCGTATTTTAATCGAACAAGGCAAGGAGCAGCTCATTTCCCCCACAACGCCCCGAGCACCTGGCTAACGGTCCGACAGGGGTAAGGAGTTGGAACATCACTAATGGCAAATGCCCTCTAAAATGTACATCCGTTCAGGTCTTTGTTGGGCTCGCTGCGCTGGTGCGTTAGGAAGAGTTCGAACGGTAGATCTGCCATAGGAAAACCGTGCTATCCACCGACACGCGGTTACCCTCGCAATCATCTGACTGGCCGCCCAAACAGTCCTAAATTCCCTGGCACAACTATGCAACCCACCTACGCGCGATGAAGGATATGTGAAGGCAAAAGTTGAACAATACCCTGCCCTGCGGCACCAGCAATACCGGTATTTTAGGAGACCCTTCATGCATTCCGCACCGCCCAAAAGCGGCTACGACCAGGCACTGCGGCCCCAGTTTCACTTTACGGCGCGCACCAACTGGATCAACGACCCAAATGGCCTGTTTTACTACAGAGGTACCTACCACCTCTTTTTCCAGCACAATCCGGAAGGTATTGAATGGGGCAATATGACCTGGGGCCACGCAGAGAGCCGCGATCTGGTGCACTGGCATCAGGTTTCCAATGCGCTCCTGCCGGATGCGCTAGGCACCATGTTTTCAGGTTCCGCGGTAGTAGACTGGCACAACAGTGCGGGTCTGCAGAAGGGTTCTACCCCCACCATCCTACTCTTCTATACCGCTGCGGGTGGTACTTCGCCCGCGAGCACCGGAAAGCCATTTACGCAGTGTATGGCATACAGCACGGATGGCGGTGCAACGTTTACCAAATACGCTGGCAACCCACTCATTCAGGAGCTAGCGGGTGGCAACCGGGACCCCAAGGTGGTTTGGGATGCGGAGGATGGACGTTGGCTCATGGCACTCTACCTGGATGGTGACCGGTTTGAGATCCTCCATTCCAGCGATCTTTTGCACTGGCAAAAGCTGCAGACAGTTGTGCTGCCGGGCTGTGATGAGTGTCCGGATCTGTTTCCCATGATGACACACCGTGGAGGCAGGCAATACTGGGTGATGACGGCTGCAAACGGCCATTATGTGGTGGGCCAGATGGTAGACGGTAAATTCCAATTTTCCGGTGCGCCGCTGGTTGGCGATTTCGGCCCGAATTTCTATGCGGTGCAATCCTGGTCCGACATATCCAAATCGGATGGTAGGCGGATACAGATCGCCTGGATGCGGGGCGGTCAATACCCAGGCATGCCATTCAACGGCGAGATGTCGTTTCCATGCGTACTAAAACTGCACCACGATTCGGCAGGGCTATGGCTCAGCCGTTGGCCAGTTCGCGAGATATCCAGGCTCTACGCCGACAGGCATCAGTGGAACAACCTTACACTCACCACCGACAAGCCGATCACCCTCGCCCCATCAGTCGGCCTCTGGGACGTCGATCTCAGCGTGAGGTGCCCGGCGGAAGCAAGCTTCACAATCACCGTGAATGGGCACGACATCACCTACACGGCTGCCACCGAAGCTCTCACTACCATGAACACAACGGCACCCCTGGCAGCACGGAAAGGGCTGGTGCAGCTGCGCATTCTTGCCGACGTCACCTCTCTCGAGGTTTACGGGAATCGTGGTCGTACATCCGTAACAGGCTGCGTTTTACCCGTCGCTGGCTCGGCTGGTATCACGGTCACCTGTCACGGCGGCAATTGCGAGTTGGTGAAGCTTACCGTGCACAGCCTTCATTCTGCATGGAGTACGGGCAGTCGGCCCAAATGATCAGTGTCGGTTAGGAGGGCGCTGCTCGGTGAGTCGAAAAACGGCGCAAGCATGGGGCCTTAGTTCTACGGCTATGGGGCCCGCCGTCGTAAGGTTGGCTTGTGTCCAGAGGTTGGTTGCTCTAACCGATCCCTGTATTCCAACCTCCGCGCGATGAATGGCCGCCCTCACCGTCGTATGATCGTGAAGGTTGAATACCGCAACAACAAACGTGCCGTCTGGCTCGCGGGTGTACCACGTCTCCACTTTACCGCCGCCAGGTAGCAGGTGCGCGGGACGCCCTGCCTGATCAATGGCAATAAGCGCTCGATTGGTGAGCAGCTTAATGCCCAGTGTATCCAGGTGGGTGAGGTCGTCGCCGGAATAGAGCGGTGCACAGCAGATCGCCCAGAAAGTCATGGCTGTCTGCCTTTCGTCGTCAGTGAGGCCGTCTGCCTTGCCATTCCCTACCAGGATGGAATCGAGATCATTCCAGCCACGACCCGGACCGGCCTCATCACTCCACGGCGGAACGTCGGTAAAGCGCCGTCGTATCTGCTCCCACCCGGTAAGCGTCGGTCCATAGAGATCCACGTCGCCATCAATCCGCCATCCATTAGCCTCGGGCTGAAAATCTTGCAGATACGCCCGATTAATGGCCCAGCTAATCTCCAGCCAGATTTTTCTCCGTACCGAAGCAATGGCCCTACCCCAGGCGCGAATGTCTGGTCGGTCATCAATCGTACTGCCGGCACTGTCGCTGCCCGGTGCAATACCATCCAGCTTAATGAAATCGACTCCCCAACGTGCCCATTGGCGCACGATTGAATTCACATACTCCTGCGCTCCGGGTTTAGAGTAGTCGATCTTGTACTCACCAAAGGCATTTGCTTTTGCTCGCGGCCTCACGCAGATAGACCGTAGACGGATGTTCGTGCCAGAGATTAGTGGGTTTTTGCGCCACATCTCCTCGTTGATGCCGGGATTCCAGTAGATACCGAACAGCTGCCCGTTGTGGTGCACCAATGCCGCAACGGAGGCGATACCTCCTGGAAACTTCTTCGTATCTGGCGCGGGCCGGCCATGGGCGTCAATACCGCTTGCCCATCCTGAGTCGAGGTTTATACGCCGGTACCCATAGGCTTGCAGCAGCCGGTGCATCGCGTCGGACTGTTGAATGACCTGTGCTGCGGTCAGCCAGTCCTCACCATGTCCGGGCTGCCGCAATGCTTCGTTATCCCAGCTAGTCCAGCCCATAAACGGGTGCCGTGCCGGTACCGGTTGGGCTGCTACCCTGCCAATCGCCGCAGTCGTGACGAAGGTGAGCATTAGACACAGCAACCCACCTCTACCGAGCGGCATTAGCAGAATTCTCCAACTCAAGTTTTGCCAGCAGGAATAAGGTATACGGATCGACATATCGTATCTCCTTGTCGGCAGACAGTCTGGATGCCATGTTTAGTAGATCACTGGGAGACCAGAGAACGGCGCGGTAGATTTTGAAGGATGGCGCCGAGCCTCTATTGTCGCCCAGTATCACCCCCGCAGCCTGCCCAGCATCATGTGGCAGATCGGACGACATTCGGATAAACGGTGTGCCATCAACCAGTGACAATGGTGGGATCTTCTGCGCGACAACGCCATCGGGGGAAAACCTGGCATAGGCACGCTTTACCGCATCGGTCATGGGCGGCGCATTACCGTCAATCACAAAGCCCGTAATACCTAACGACCATTGTCTGTAGTAGGCACTGCACCGATGTTCCCATGACCGTAGCCCCGAGGGTAAATCGCTCCATTTGCGTGGTTTTACCAGGTAACCTGGATTGAGATAACCCGCCCCGGAGTCACCAGAAATAAAAAAGTCCTCCGCCGTTGCGTGCGTTCGCACATACTCCATACCAAAGGGAAACCTGTCTGCGATGTTGGGGTTGAATCCCCACCCTATCGGCAGTTTTCCCCGCGAGGGATCATCCCAGAAGCCGGGCGTCATCTGGTAAAACCAGGCGCTCGAGTCGTAGTCGCCCATATAAACCGCTACATAGTGCAATGGCCGGGGAAGGCCTGTTGCCGTAAGCAAACCTTGCTCCTTTAGGTCTGCAACGGAGGGGAGGTTGGATTGGGCGTACTTACGGCGTAAGGGAAAATGCTGGTAATAAGAGGCGTTAGCCATGGAGTCCAGACCCGGCGCATCGGCATCCATGCAGGCATTATAACACGACAGAATCTCTGCATACCTCCACTCGGTAGCCACGCCGCCGTGTTTACCGCCCGTAAATTTGGTGTACTTTTCATCCCAGGGCGTAAAACCGTCGACCGTGGTGATCTTGCCCCCGCTCGCATTATAGGCATCGTGCAGCACGACACGTAAAGTATTGTAATCCGTACCAAGCGGCTGCTTAGGATCGTCAATCGGCTCCTCATCCGCCCATGGGCTGAGATCGAAGCAGAAACCGCGATTGGCTACGGTATAGTCCCTGTTCGATAGCAGTGCCCGACTTACTGGCAAGTGCGTGTCGTGATTAATCCAGTACCCATCAGGATAGTATCCCATCAGCTGCGGATTACACCGATGCGTAGCAAGGAAGTGATCGGCTGCCCAAAGGTAAACGTCGCACTTTGCGCTGCCGCTGGATGCCGTATGCGTTCCCGGTATGGTTCCGGAACCTGTAAACAGCGGCTGCCCATTCTGTCGCACCAACCAGACTTTAACAGGAAATTGCTGGCCCTCGCCACCATGTGTCAGCCGCCAGAATAGCGATGTCTTCGAACGATCGTAGCGTACAGGCAGCAGACTATCGACACCCGCGCATGTGAAGGCTGCATTGGCAGTCGCCGGCACGCTGGGATCCCACACGACCAGCCCCCGGACGGAACGCTTGAACCTGGAGATGACATCCGTCACTGAGGTCATATGCACATACTTCGCATCTTTTGGCCAGTTTTTGGCGAGCATCTTGCCTAGCCAATACTGGTCAATCTTTCCGTTTGGGCCATTCAACAGCATGTAAAGCCGAGGACGACTTCGGTTCACCAGCCCTTGCAGGGCAGAAGCTGCCATCAACTGATCCCATACAACCGCACGCTGCTCCGATGTTGCAACCGCCGCGGAATCGAGCCTCGTAAGGTTGAGTACCACAATCGTGTGCTGTCGTGGCGCATGGTAAGCTTTTGAGGAGCGCGGAACGAGCAACGAGCAGATAGACGCCAATATCATAATATTGCGACGGAAAACAGGTGACACAAATCGCACGCGGGACAAAGCAATCAGTCCTCTCAGCATGGTATACCTCTAGAACATCGAATGCCACTGTGGGTCTGCCTATTAACTTCTGTTCTACTGGGGCAAATACCTGCCACTCTGGTTGTTCACTAAAGGCGTGAAAAAATAATCCGCCCTGTTATTGAATTAAACTACCAGGAATGATTGTTTTGCGCGCAGGATCGGCACCCTGTTCGGCACGCTCTGGCTTGACATATCGCGGGAATTATGCCACGATATCGATCGTATAATAATTGAAAAACCTTGGTGGCTTCTTATCCAGAGTGGTTTAGGGACCGGCCCATTGAGACCACAACAACCTTCCTCCCTCGAGTGAAAGGTGCTAACTCCGGGCGCATTTAGCGCAAGATAAGAGGCGTGGAACGCGTGCAGCCTTCTTCCCGACAACCGTGATTCGCGGGTAGACGACATTATAAACGCTGAAACGACCTCTTGGGCAACAGCCGAAGGGGTTTTTCTTTTGAGTCCGCGTTGCAACTTCGTGGACTGCATGGGGCCCTCTGCCCCACAAGGAGTTTACAGCGATGTCAGATTATCGATTTTTCACCTCGGAAAGCGTCACTGAAGGGCATCCAGACAAGCTTGCTGATCAGATTAGCGATGCCATCCTGGATGAACTGCTGCTGCAGGATACAGGTGCTCGCGTAGCACTTGAGTCTTTCCTCACCCGAGGCCTGTGTGTAGTCGGGGGCGAACTGAGTACGAACGCGTACGTGGAAGTTGCCGATGTAGTACGTAAAACAATTGTGAATTGCGGCTACACCAGCACCGACTATGGCCTGGATGGCAATACCTGCGGCGTTATGCTTGCCATTCAGCAGCAGTCTCCAGACATTGCACAGGGGGTCGACCGCGAAAGCCCGGGGGAACAGGGCGCGGGTGATCAGGGCCTCATGTTTGGCTACGCAACCAATGAGACAGACGCCTATATGCCGTTAGCGCTCACCATTGCGCACGACCTTACCGCGGAGCTCACCAAGGTTCGTCGAACAACGAAGAACATAGGCTTTCGTCCGGATGGCAAGTCCCAGGTTACGATCGCCTATGGCTCGGATGGAACGCCCAGCCATATCGATACGATCGTGCTGTCTACCCAGCATGACGAGCGCCTTTCGCCTTGCGACGTACAGGAGCTCGTGCAGGAACACGTCATCAAACCCGTTCTGAAGTCTTACCAGAAATACGCCACCCAGCCGATCAAGTACCATATCAATCCCACTGGCAGATTTGTCATTGGCGGACCTCAGGCTGATACCGGCGTTACTGGCCGCAAGATCATTGTGGACACATATGGTGGTGCGGCGCGCCATGGTGGCGGCGCATTTTCTGGCAAGGACCCCTCAAAGGTTGATAGATCCGCTGCTTATACCGCACGCTATGTGGCGAAGAACATTGTGGCAGCAGGCCTTGCAGATCGTGCAGAGTTGCAGCTCGCTTACGCCATTGGGGTCGCTGAGCCTGTTAGCGTGCTGGTAGATACCTTTGGTACCGGCAAGGTTGCAGACACCGAAATTGCAAAACGCGTTCGCAAGGCTATTGACCTGAGACCCCACGCCATGATCAAGCGCCTGCACCTTCTGGATCCCTCCCGAATCAAATACATCGAGACCGCTCGCAATGGACACTTCGGTAAGGCTGATTTCCCATGGGAGCAGACCGACCTTGCAGCTCAACTAAGCTAGGGTTTCAATCCACTAACGTAAAGGGAACGACCGGATTTAAGTGTTATCCAGCCGTTCCCTTTTTTCATGGCTCTCTCTCTCTATGACGCTAGATCACCCACCGTGCATCCTTTGGCGGTGTGAACTGAAATACCGTATTTGCAATTGGCTGGTTAATGTGGATATCCTCTAACACCTCAATGGTACTCTCTTTCACGTTCGTCTCCCGAATGACAACCTTGTGAATGAGATGAGTCTTAGCGTTGAAGTAGATGATTGCCGGCGGCGCATCTGGTACCAGTGGTGCTGTAACAGTCTCATACTGCACGCCGTTGTCCGTTTCAGTCACGACGCCACCTGCATGTTCGAAGGCACTGCGAATCTGCGGATCCGCAAGGGGTCTGTTTTGAATCATCAGGGCGACGAGGTATGTTCCAATTGCATCAAAATTCACGCCATTCACGATGTCAATTTCGTCTAGCGATGCAGGAGCTGCCGAGCGGGTGTAGGTATGATCTGTACCGGAATAGTTCACGTAATAGCTGCCGTCACACACTGCCGCCCCCTGGGAGGCGTCATCGGATTTGTAAACAAACTTGTTAGGCCGCACAATTGCAAGCGTGTAGGCATGATCCGACTCGATCGCATTCTGCGCGTTTCGCTGGATTACCTCCGCCGTGTGCTGATAGCTCGTCATTTTGCTGTACACCGACGTGGCTTCGTTCAACAACTTCATCACACTGGGACGAATGGTGCCGCTTACGTGGGCGCTTGTTGAGGCTGGTGCAGCATTTGCCGGCCCGGCGGGCGCATTCTGTTGAGCTGATGCAGGAACAGCCAACAGAGTACTAAACAGTACAAGCGGAATCTTATAACCATTACGGCACAGCGGTGATAGTTGTCTCATGCATCACTCCCATTGGTAATAAAGTCGGGCAACAACGACACTGCGGGTCAGCACCGTAATGTCAATTACAGAGTTGAACTGTAGCAATATACGGTTACGTCCATGGAATCATCGCCACAGCTAAAAATGCGGATATACTCTTCTCTAATGTCCGGCAGAGATCAGGAATTATAAACGAACTAATGTAATCTTATTTTACAACTAAAAAGCGCTGATTTACAGCGCCGTTTAGTCGTAATCACTGGGATACTATTACAATACCTAGCCTCCAGTGCACGGTTGGCATGATCCTTACGACATACCTGGAGGCGGCGGTAAACCACCATCGTCTAGTTCTGGTCGTCTACCACGGCCTCGGCCCCCTCGGCGACGCCTACGGCGCGCTTCCTGAGTATCACCAGCGCGCAACAACTCCTCTAAGGTTAATGCAGACGCCGCTCGCTGTTCTTCAGTAGCGGGAGCAAGGGGAAGATCCTCATCGTCATCCGAATAGGCTTCCATGAAATCCTCATCGTCAATAGCTGGTATGTCCATGGTAAGCACCGCTCGAAGCGTCTCGAGATCTGCGTTAGGTGGAGCAGGCAGATAGGGCTCAGGTTCTGGCAATATCGGATCGGGCTCAGGAAAATCGAGATCGGGCGGTGGAAGTTCATCCGATTCGACCTCTGTTGCATGCACCGCAGGCAGCGTTGTAGGCATTCCAAGGGCCTGAATTTGTCCCAACGTCCCCGTAAAATAGAGCCGAGTGGTACCCGCGCGCATGAAGAAGCGGTGATCACGCTGCCTGTCTGAGGCGTTGACCACCATGCGATTTTCTAACAGGTCATAAAGCCCGCCCTGGTCTGGAAGTCGTAGCGTGCGATGACCATCTCGCGTGGCGTGAAGTGATATCCAGCCATTTCCAATATTTACGATATCGTCCTGGTCAGTGTAGAGCGGAACCCCTGTAAAGGCGCAGATGCCGCGCAACAGGTCTGGAGTCAGTAGAGGATCACCGATGAATATCGACTTCCAGCCGTGCATCTCTTTTACGACCATAGATGGCAGGCCAGATTGTGAATACTCGGCCAGTACCGTGGCAGCCGCATCGTCCGCGAAAAGGGATGGATTAAGCCTTCGCCGCGTCCCGTATTCCCTACCTGCCAGTCGTCGTGTGATTGGATGATTCGTCTCTAGTATTTTTGACCCCACCTCAGAGTCGTAGGGCTGTCTGCGAAGAACGATGCCAACAGAGCCGCCTGCAGCATCATCGACAATGCCAGACGATGGCGTTCGTTCGCACAAACCGGGTCCGTATAACCACACCAGTGTACGGTTACCCGAGTGCAGCTTCTCATGAACGGCATTTCGTTGCTCTACCGTTAGTCTGTAGGGGTTCAGGAATAGATATAGCTTTGCATCCAGCGGAAAATCGGGCTGAACGATATCATTCTGCAGAAAGACACCAATCCGTGCGCCCGTACGGGAAAGGGTATCCCTCATCCCCAGGGTAAGCTGGGCAAAGATATCTTCATCCGGCTGCAAATGAAGGAGGCTCTTCTCGTCTACGAGTGCAATAACATCATATTGCGGCTGCGCCGGCACCGAGGCCGGTGCGGCCTGGGCCAGTGATGCAAAGCGCGCAATACGCGACCATATACCCGTATCGTTCAGCCATCCTTCACCCCACAAGTCCATCCAACCTATTGCCGTACCCGTTGCCAAGGCACGTCCGATAGCTCGCATATGGGCTTGTTCGGTCTGGTTTTTATCCGTAAGGCGAAGATTAAAATCATCAGGAGCCTGTACGGAAGGAGCAAGCCAGGTTTTGGTATCATCCTCACTGAGCCACAGCTTACCGTGCAGCCTAACCGAGTCGTAGAGGCCGGGAAGGGAGGAGGCTCCTCCAGGTTTTCTATCCTTGTAGGATGGCGGACCACATATAAGATCGATGCACGGGTCATTCAGAAGGATATCCAGCGCTAAATGACCGCTGTAACTATGAGTAAATTCCGTGGTGTAGCCGTAACACACCGAAACTAACGACGAATACTGTGAAGCACGCTTTACAGCTCTTGCCAGTGCGCACAATCGATGCGCCGTAGCCTCCGAGGTAAACTCGCTGAAGTCTATACTCCTACGGTCCTTGCGGGTCTCCAGAAACATCCTGCCTGGTGTAGGCTTCGCCGGTGCGGCTGGTATTTCTGCTGTGTGAAACTGCACGTCGGCATCGTACCAGGACGAACGCAGAGCAACCAGATTATGGTTATATCGCTCGCGAAGCCAATCTCTAAAGGCATCGCGGTTGGCAATACTTCGGTCATAGCCGAGCGAAACTGGCTGAAACCACTCGCCGCGCTCAAGGTGATATCCAAAAACGCGATTGCCCCACACCTGCCCTCGTATATGGGTAACAAGCGCATGAAGGGCCCGTTCACATTCCTGCCAGAACCGGGTACTGGTAATGGAGGGATCTCCGGATGTACCATCGGCATACTGGCTGATATCGGTCGGATACTCCCGCCTCCAGCCACGAGCAGGGACAAATACCACTCGCGGCATCACGTACGCACTCGGGTCCGCGTCGAGAAGAGCTCTCAACTGGTTATCGATCTTATCGAGTATCTGGGCATCCTCGGAAAGCGGACAGTACAGTTCTATAATCGTGGATAGTAGGTGTACCCCAGCCTCCGAGGCGCGCCTTACCTGAGCGAGCACCTGCTCACGAGAAACGTCATCGTCGAAGCTGCCAAAAAACAGTGTAGGGGGATAGGGATATCCGTTGATATGGATTACAGGTATACCGCCCCGTTCAATGAGATGGGCACCCACAGAACGGTCAATTATAGGCAGAGGTTCTGGCTCAGGTTGTCGCGCCACTGGCGCGATGGTCTCAGGCTCTGTCGCCGACTCGGACGCTGCAGGAGAAGTTTTCTGTGCAGCCGACTGATTGGAATCACCCGTGCTCGATCGCTTGGATCGACGAGTTCTTCGCCGCTTTTTCCGTGTACCAGCGCCATCATTTATTGTGGAGTCAAGTTCAACATCCTCAGCACCAGCTTCCATTTCCGAGGCGCCGACACCGTCCGCAGTTTCGGTGGAATCCAACAGTTCGCCCTGTGGAACAACTGGCTCATCTGCTTCAACTGCTTTCTTTCTCCTGCTTCGCGAGGAACTTCTGCGTGAGCGAGATGAGGTGACAGACCCGGCATCCGCTGCTTCTGTTTTGACATCTGCTGCCAGCCCAGACTCAATGGTTGTGTCGGTTACAGCAGCCACCTCGTGAGAGGTACCCGGTTCCTCAGCCGGTGTAACAGTTTCCTCGGCGTTCATAGCAGCAGGCACCTTGCGGCGCGAACTCGATTTGCGAGCGGGCTTTTTTTCTGTGACAGGAGCAGACTGTTCAACGATTGGCTGCTGAATGTCTAATGCTAGGGATCCAGCATCCGAATCACTTGTGACCGGTACTTCAGGTTCAGTTTGTTTGGCACGGGCTTTGCGAGGGGCTGAACGACGCTTTGCGGGAGAGGCGGGTGATGCCGCATCTCCTGACGGCATGTCCTTCGCTGTAGTATCACCTGCCACTTCAACAGTGGTCACATCAACTATTGCTTGTTGATCATCAGGCTGTACCTGCGGCTCAGTTGCTTTTTTTCTTGGTGCACGCCGCGTTGTCGAGGTTTTTGGCGTCGGAGGCGTGCTGGAGTCTGCTGTGGATGCTGCGTCGGTCCCCGCGGATTTCACCCGTTTTGATCGGGTGCGTGGAGCGGGCGGCGCATCCGCACCAGACGGACTCTGCTCGGCGGAAGTCTCTGCCACATCGGGGCGGGCTTCATCGGTGCCGAGCGGGAGCTCGTCGAAGCTCATAAATTTTCTCCTATGCCCTCACGAACAGGAGGGCTGTGCCGGAATTACTAAGACAAAAATGTGTCAAAACCTATTTCCGGTTGGCAAAAGTATACATCATTCTAACTAACCGGGTCAATTATCGCGCTTGATAAGCCGACCCGCCAAAAGCCATCGCAGCGATCTAACGTTGCAAAGCGATGCTTAACTCCGAACTTAACTGCCGTGGGGACACGTAACCGGCTTTCCTCCACAAAATGTTGCCGGCCGGATCGATTATCACCGTAGTGGGCCAGGTGTGAACCATAATGCGCTTGTCAGCTTCTGAGGAAACCCCACGCTCGATTCGTACACACACAGCGCCATCAAGCAGACTTACGGTTTTGGGATCAACGTACGTATTAGCGTCCATTCGTGAACAGTCGCTCGTTCCTTGTTCGTCAAAACTGATTAGCAATGGACGGTGCATTGCAACCGCTAGTCGCTTTGCAACCTGATAACTACCTAGCCAATTGATATCACCGCCGGGACGAGGTGCGTGCAGGGCTCCCATTGCTCCCACGAATGAGAGCAATAGTATAGGAAATGCCCAGCCCCGTAATCGGTTAGGAATATGCATACGTTATTCTCTCTCCTGGGTGCTAGTCTCCAGCAGCTTGCGAGAAGATGAGGGATGCGTTATGACCACCAAAGCCAAACGAATTGGACATCACTACCCGGGTATCTGCCTTGCGGGCTATATTCGGAACGTAGTCCAGGTCGCACTCTGGGTCAGGGTGTTCATAGTTAATCGTTGGAGCAATAACCCCATCACGAATGGTGAGTGTACAGAGTACCGCTTCGATAGCTCCTGCAGCACCAATGAGATGCGCAGTCATCGATTTTGTTGAGCTCACCGCAAGTTTCCTTGCGTGCTCACCAAAAACATCCTTAATTGCGAGTGTTTCGGTCTTGTCGTTGACCTGTGTAGACGTGCCATGTGCGTTGATATAGTCCACGGCATCCGGCGTAAGTGCTGCATCCGCAAGCGCCGCTTTCATACAACGGATCGCTCCATTGCCATCTGGCGGCTGGCCGGTAATATGGTAGGCATCTCCGCTCATACCATACCCACGAATTTCACAATAAATGCGCGCACCACGTTTACGTGCGCTGTCCAACTCCTCCAGGATGAGAACACCGGCCCCTTCGCCCATGACGAATCCATCGCGATTGAGGTCGAATGGACGGCTTGCTTTCTGCGGATTGTCGTTGGCAGTACTCATTGTGCGGGCCGCGGCAAACCCCGCTAAACTAAGGGGCGTAATGGAGGCTTCCGTTCCGCCTGCAATCATGATGTCTGCTCGACCATACCGGATCGCATCGACGGCGTCCCCAATGTTATTGGTGCCCGTGGTACATGCAGTAGTAACACAGGAATTTGGTCCTCTAGCACCAAGTTCAATGGACACCATACCTGCTCCCATGTTACAGATGATGCCCGGTATTAGAAATGGGGAAATTCGCCCAGGACCACGCTCAAGAAGAACCTTGTGCTGTTCCTCTATGGTTGAAAGGCCACCAATGCCGGAGCCGAGGAAGACACCAATGTAATCTCGGTTGCCATCGGTAATCTCAAGCTTGGCATCCTCTAGAGCCATTCGAGAAGCAGCCACCGCGAACTGAACAAATCTGTCTACCCTGCGGGCGTCCTTTCGAGACTGAAAAAACGGCGCAGGGTCCCAATCTTTAATCTCGGCCGCAATCTTCGTGGGAAAGTCTGTAACATCAAACGATGTTACAGTATCTATTGCCGTACAGCCAGACTTACAGGCCTGCCAAACAGCCTCCGCAGTGTTACCTTGCGCAGTCACAGCACCTACGCCCGTAACCACGACTCGCCGTCGATAGTCTCGGCTATATTGAACAGAATCTTTCGCAACCGACATCAGCTAAGCTTCTCCAGTTCAGGCTTTGGTCTTGGAATCTACATGGTTAATGATATCCTGCACGGTCTTAATCTTTTCGCCCTCATCATCAGGAATATCGATTGTGAACTCTTCCTCAAGACCCATAATGATCTCAACCACGTCCAGCGAGTCTGCCTTCAGGTCATCGACAATGGATGCAGTTGGAACAACTTCGTCTTCGCTTACTTCCAGCTGCTCCATCAATACCTTGCGCACACGCTCGAATGTAGTCATGTATAGAGGTTCTCCTTAAGTGTTTATGGTAATGCTAGAATACCCGCATTACCGGATAGAATTGCCGATTAAATAAACAGTCCGCCGTCCACGGTTATGACAGTGCCGTGAATGTAGGCAGCTCCGGGTGAGCAAAGAAACATCACAACCGAAGCAATATCGTCGGGATGGCCCAAACGGCCCAGAGGGACCTGTTTGATGGCCGCTTCGCGCTGCTCAGGTTTGAGTATTTGCGTCATATCTGTATCAATAAAACCAGGACATACCGCATTAACGCGGATATTGCGGGAGCCCAATTCGCGCGCCAGAGACTTCGTCAGCCCCACAAGGCCCGCTTTGGCAGCACTGTAGTTTGCCTGTCCCGCTGCACCAGCTGTTCCTATAACGCTGCCAATATTAACTATGACGCCCTCTTTCTGTTTTAACATGAGAGGAGCAACTGCTCGGCAGCAACGGAATGCTCCGCCAAGGTTGGTGTTGATAACACTATCCCAATCCTCGTCGGTAAGGCGCATCACTAGCTTGTCACGAGTTATGCCTGCGTTGTTTACTAGCACATCTAGGCGGCCATACTGCTCCTTGATGGCCTGAAACATCGTATTCACATCGTCGGTGTTGGCAATATCTGCCCTCATTGCCGTGGCTGCCCCGCCTGCATCCGTAATCTGTTTGACGACATCTCGGGCGGCATCCTCGTTCGATTGATAGTTTACCACTACGGTGGCGCCCTGTGTACCTGCCTGTAGCGCTATAGCTCGGCCGATACCGCGACTGCCGCCTGTCACCAAAATCACCTTGTCATTCATACTGCCTGCTCCGCCGTCGAATTAATGGCTGTTACAGCTTTTTGTACATCCTCAAGAGACTGCACAGGAAAAGTACTGCAGCCTTTGTCGATGCGGCGTATCAAACCGCACAACACTTCACCGCTACCCACCTCAATAAACGTATCGATTCCGTCAGCAATGAGCTTTTGTATCGATTGCTCCCACAATACGCTGCCGCTTACCTGGCGTGTAAGACCTGCCAGTACATCGGCAGGAGAATCGAAATACTCGGCTGTTACATTACTCACCACAGGGATTTGGGGTTTGGTCAGCGCGGTGTTCGCAAGAACATGGAATAACGAGTCCCCCGCGGAAACCATCAGCGGGGAGTGGAATGGACCAGAGACCGATAGAGGAATTACCTTGCGGGCTCCTGCCTCTTTGGCGAGAACTGCCGATGTAC
>JAJYCW010000085.1 GCA_021777995.1 bacterium | reverse complement strand
AACGGGCCTTTTGCACTGCAAGATAGGTAATTGTTCCCCAACTTAAGCAATACGGACTGCAGCGAACTGGACGTCGCGGGTCCATTTATGCCGCGCGGCAGCATGGGTGCCCGCATTACCGGCGTTGGATCTATTATCACCGCATTATGGATCGTCTCGTATAACTGAACCGCCTTATCCTGAAGGGTTTGTGCTGGGATGGCGAGCACAACCTTAGAAGTCGGATTACCGTTCGCAAAGAGGGTAGTTAAGTTCGCGGTCGCTGGCAGTAGATGTCCTAAGTATCGCACGTTGCTCTCGATAGCCGCCTGGTTGAGACCAGGAACCGGTCCGCCGCCTACAATTACCACCTGCGGGGCACTTTCGCTGGAGGTGTTTACGACAGATTGAGCATCACATTGAACCGTACAGAGTACTGCTGAACTCAATAGTAGTGCTACTAGCGCTTTCATACCGCCTCCTTATGCCTGCTCTGAAAATCGGCCGAAACCTCAACGCCAAGCAGCAAGATGACCATTGAGTAATACACCCATACCACCAGAATAACCAACCCGCTGAGGGGACCATAAATACTCTCAAATCCCGCGTATTTCGCCACGAAGAATGCAAACGCGATCTTCGTGATTTCCCACCCCACGGAAGCAGCCGCAGCACCTCGCACGGCGGCAGCAGCAGACACTTTGCACGACGGAATTTCTCTGTACAGCCATGAGAATAGCAACGTAGTCGTAAGTACAGGGAACACGGCAAATACCATGCGCGTTACGGGCGCAAGCTTTAGCGAAAGAAACCCGGAATGCAACTCAAAGGCTGCCATAGCAGTAAATGCTACATCTGCTCCCAAAAGCGCCAATGTGACTACTGCCGCAGTAATCGCGAGAATTCTTCGTCGCCACCATTGTCGCGTTTCTCGCACACCCCACACTAAATTCATGGCAGGCTGCATAACCATGAATGTCTGGTGTGCGCCGTAAACCAGGCCAATACCGCCCACAATACCGGCGGTTCCACGGTAATGAACCGCCCGTTCTAGAGTCTCCTTAAGAAAGACGGGCTGTATGGGGACAAAGTTACGTATAGTACCAACCGCATGATTCACAACCTGATACTGATTGCCTAAGACGAAGCCGAAGGCCGCAATGCCAACAGCCAGCAACGGAACCACAGAAAGGAGAGCGCAATATGAGCAAGCACATGCCATAACACTGCAGTGATGTTGCGAAAAGCCGTGGGCTATTCGCCTGCAGTACGACCAGATAGAGTGCGAAAGCCTAGCTGCCGGGGCTCCGAAACTCCTGAGTCTCAATGGGCATCTCCTGCAGCACTTGCTTGAGCCCCTTAACTGCTAAGCCTAGTGCCTGGCCCCGGTGGCTGAGTTTGTGCTTCTCCTCCGGTGGCAATTCTGCCATGCAACAGGCTCGCGAGGGTAGATAAAAGAGCGGGTCATAGCCAAAACCGTGAGTACCGGCAGGCGCATAGGCAATCCGGCCCTCGCAACGACCTTCGTATTCCAGCAGCGTCCCATCTGGCAGTGCCACTGCCACCGCGCACTGAAACCTACAGGTGCGCAAATCCTCTGGCACGTCAACCATCATTTCGAGAATTCGCGCCATTTTATCCTGAAAGGAGGTATGCTCCCCCAAAAACCGGTGAGATTTCACACCTGGAGCTCCGCCTAGCGCGTCTATTACTAATCCGCCATCATCAGCAATTGACGGCATGCCAGAAAACCTAAGAGCAGCTAGTGCCTTCAAACGGGCATTCTCCTGAAAGGTTTCGTCTACTTCAGGTGCGGGCGGTAGATCGGCAAGTGTCAACAGAGAAATACCGTCGAGTGCTGTGCCCAGTATTTGAGCCATCTCACCGGCTTTCTTGTGATTGGTGGTGGCGATGAGAAGCTGCACGCTAATTAGAGCATTCCTTCTAACACGGACTTTTGCTGCTTAAATAGGGCGTCCATACCAATCTGAGCAAGGTCAAGGAGCCTGTTAAGCCGGTTACGATCATACGGAGCCCCCTCTGCAGTGCCCTGCACCTCCACGTATTTGCCCCTATCTGTTGCAACCACGTTCATATCGACCATGCATCGGTGGTCTTCCTCGTAACAAAGGTCTAGCAGCTCGTCCGAGCCGACAACGCCAACGCTGATAGCAGCAATCTGGCCCAACAGTGGCATTCGCGCTATGTGCCGCTGTGATACGAGGTACCTGCACGCCTCGGCCACGGCTACAAAGGAACCCGTGATCGCAGCACAACGGGTGCCGCCATCTGCCTGCAACACATCGCAGTCCACCCAAATCGTCCGTTCACCAAGTACCGGAAGTTCCACAACGGCTCTTAGGCTACGGCCGATCAACCTTTGTATCTCCATGGTACGTCCCCCAGGTCCTGAGCGGTTTTCCCTGGGCGATCGTGAGGTGGTAGATCGAGGTAACATACTGTACTCAGCTGTGAGCCAGCCGAGCTCGCCTTCCAACTTACGAAAGGGCGGCAGCTTGTCCTCCACCGACGCTGTGCAGATGACCTTCGTGTTACCCATTTCGATTAAACAGCTGCCTTCGGCATTGGGCATAAAGCCTCGGGTCATTTTTACCGGCCTCATCTGATTACTTCCCCGGCCGTCAACTCGTGGCATACAACGTTCCTTTCTCCGCAACTTACTTTAACTGGATATAAGTTCTGCAGTACACGAGGGAATTCCTGCAAACCGATAAACCTCGCCCATTACAACATAACCTGGCTTGGGCGTATGAATGAAAAACCTCGGTTACCTTGAAGCCGGCAGGAACAGGTCTGCTATAACAGGCGAGTGATCTGAGCCAACAGTGTTACCTACCTGAACGTTTAGCACCTTCCACTTTAAGCCTACGAGTATGTGATCAATGCGCATAACGGGCGTGTGTAGGGGTGTGTACTGACCATAAGTGTAGCCGTAACCTCTGCCCGCAACTGCAAACGAGTCTCTCAAGCCAAGATCCAACTGCTTCCGTAGCGCGAGCGCCCAGTTTGTGGAATTAAAGTCACCGGCTACAACAAGGTCATTCATATTTTCATGAGATAGGTATTGGTGAAGGCGTTTTGCCTGCTCAAGGCGCCGCCGTGCGTCTTGTACCATCCTCCCTATTTGCCCGCGCGCAATCGCATCCAGTCCAAATCTAGGTGATCGAAGGTGCACATCGTAAACGGTAATGGGTTTACCCTTTACGATGAGGTGAAAACTCACACAGCAGTGCTCGTCCGGCACATCATCAGTCAGTTGCGTACGTAATGGCGAGATTGGGTATTCACGACTGGCGACTACAAACTGGTAGTCATATTCAATATGCCAATTATGCAGGTACGCACCTACCATGCCCTGAAGCACTCCCTGCTGGTCCTGCATCAGAATAAGGTCCGGCTTAAACTTGTCGATGTCACTAACAATCGCTGCAGGGTTACGTCTTCCGCCCTTCACGTTGTAGGTCATCACGCGAAGCTTGATACCCGGCACCCTAGGAGTCTGGGTCGGTAGATGCCACTCGAAGCCCATCAACGGTATTGCAACCCACAGCAGTAGCAGCAGTGATGCGGCAAGCATTCGTGGGCGTTTCCATGCAGTAACAGGAACCACCACTACCGCGGGAATAGCCCATCCCCACTGGGGCAGATACATGTTTGCGGCGCCAAACCAGGTGCGCTCCGGCCCAATAATATCGATCACCGTAGGCAGGAGAAGGAGTAACGTCCATGCAAGATGAAGCAACGTAATCAAGCGCGATGCGGACCACCTTTTGGGCGCGCCCGCTTTGAGGCGTCTTGAGCGTTTTGCCGTAGAGTTGTCTTCGCGTAGCGCCAAATCAGACCTTTCACACGTGGTACTCTCTTAATTATGGCTAATTGAGGCGCGTAACTGCAAATGGTCGAAAACCCTCTAGGCCTGCAAAACCACGCAAATCAACTACGGCGCAGATTGGTTGAATTGGTTTATCTGGTCAATAAAAAAGCCGCCAGGTAATCTGTATTCCTGGCGGCTTTTAATTCACCCACGGCTATTTGCGGGTTTTAAGACGAAGTACACTAACCGAGTTAGCCGGGAATGTATGGTCGAAGCTTGGCGTGGAGGCATTTATCGAGGACGTAATCGGATAGATCAGCTTAGGATCATTGATTGTATTCTGAGCTGCAGGGTCACCAGTAAGCACGGTTTGTGTGCCGCCAAACAGATGGGATACCCCTTTTAGCTGGACGTTGAGGTCCATCGCAGAACCACTGATATTTACGACTTTCAGAATAACATCGCCGCTCTTCAAGTCACGACTGGCCTCGGTATAGATTGGCTGTGGCGGAGCCAAGTTGTCTTCGCCGCCAATAATCCGCTTACCATCCAGGTAGCAGACAACACTTTGGCCATGGCAATGGATGCGAATGTTGTACCATTTACCTGTCTGAATAGTACTCGGGGCAGATTGTCCAAATTCCGACTGTCCACCCTTCACAGACTGGTTCAGCGCAGTACGAGAGTTTGTCCATCCACCAATGTTCCACCATACCCACGTATTGCGGCTCTTAACGTGGAAAAGAATTAGGAACCCCTCGTTACCCCCCAGCTTACGGGCCTGCAAGGTGTAAGTGTAGTCAGTCCATGACGGATTCCCCAGGGTCGCTATCTCGGCAGTTCCAGGAGCATTCTGCGTGAGTATCCCGTTTGATACTTGCCAAGATCCCTTCCACACGTTCAAGTCGTTCAACGAAGTTGTAGGACTCGTTGCGTACAGCGTTTGTCCATTATGAGTAACTGCCAGGTTTCGGAACTGCGCCTCGGTAGCCCAGGTACCTACGCCAACGGCACCAGAAGGTACGTATGGCTTGAGTGGAGTCGTTCGTTTGGCTTCAGTCTTTTCAGGGAGTACCCTATCTCCACGGTTTGTGCTAAACATTACCTGCACATAGTACGAGGGTGAGCCGTAGCTTGTGAGTGCGTTATACCCAATAAGGTTGGTACCCCACTGTGCGGCGCCCTGGTTTACGTTTACCAGGAGCGGAGCATAGGAGGATATAAGTACCTGATCCGAGTTCTTTTCAAGACCAATAAGCCAGGCGGCATCGCCTAGAGCGGCATTCATGGTGGGTGTTGGAGAACCTTCAGTGGATGCCCATTCTCCTACAAAAGTTTTAGGACCAGTCCGGCTGTAGGTGTCATAGTGATGTACATCGCTCTCCATGGCGGCTGCCGACCGATAGTAGTGATCATCTATCATGTCAGGCTGCATGCCAATGACATGGGTTGTAGCAATAATGGTCAGTTTGGGATATTGTGCCTTTATGGCCCTATAAAATTGGATGTACCTGCCGCTGTAGGTGTTTTGCGGATCCTCGTTCCCTACTTCTACGTACTTCAGCGGGAAAGGTGCAGGATGACCGAATTTGGCCCGTATTCTCCCCCATTTTGTAGATGCACTGCCGGTTACAAACTGAATCTCATCGAGTGCAGACTGCACGTAAGGCTGTAACGCCGCTCCGGGCTGTACCACATGTCCACCCAGGGAGTATCCGGCGTAAACGGCCAATACGGGCTGCATATGTAGATCCTGGCACCACATCATGAATTCTAGAAGCCCCATACCGTCTGTGGAGCGATAGCCCCAAGGGCTTTCATGGCCGGGACGGTCGCGTAGCGGGCCGAGGGTCTTCCGCCACCTGAAGCGCTCAGCAATGGAGTTGCCTTCCAGGTAGTTGCCACCAGGCAGGCGCAGAAACGCAGGGTGCATGGCAGCCAACAACTTCATCAAGTCTGGACGAAACCCGTTGGGTTGGTTGTCATAAGTTGGTGGAAAAAGGGAGACCAGATTGAGGTAAAACGTTCCTGGTCTCCTGGTAAGAATGAAAAACCGCGCATTCGCGGTCGTTCCGCACCGTCCAGTTTTAAGCACCGCCGTATATTTGTGCCAGCCGGACCGCAAATGAGGCACGATCGCTGTTGCATAGGGTACAGTGCCATCGCTACTGGCGATAGCCAAGGTAAGCGGTCCATGAAACCCGCTGGCAGGCTGCACGAAAACGGAAGCACGGTACGTAGTATTCGAACGAACCGGTATCCCCCAATAGCCCGCATTCGACACGCCTGCTGCTCGATGTAGGCCACCCTGTACACTGACCTTTAGGCATGTCGTAAGTGCGCTGTTGACCGCATGGTTGTGGTCAAGGTTTATTACGACGCTATTTGCCGGCCCATAGGTACGCCAATGCACAGGCGTTTGCGCGTTATTGCGGAAGATGCGGTTTCGAATGAGTTCGGCGTACAATCCACCGTCGTATGAGTGATTTATCTCCTCAGTCATCAACCCATAGAGCGTTGGGCTAATCTTTATCCCTGGCCTGTTTACCTGCACCGTTATGCTGCCTTGCTGCGCATGCGCTTGGGTACCCAAAAACGTACTGGCAACCGTGAGGCAGACTGCAGTAAGCAAGAGACGCTTTGCTTTCATATTCTGTTGCACCACCTTTCGCAGGCATATTCGTTCAGTATGTTATTAATTCCTTCACCGTTGCGATAAGCTATAATCATTTATTTGTAAACGTCACAGACAAAGTCGCTCATGCAAACTGGCGGGCTCGAGAGGTGGCCACCTTTCGAGCGGCTTCCACCCGTACATTGCATCCATTGGCGGTACTCCTAAGGACTTTCCGGTAGCTGCACGCATTTGCAAAGCCTTCACCTATTGACACCATTCCCAGTTTCAGGTAGTTTCATTGCATGACAAATCAAGAGAGTGCGAAGGCCAGTCAGGCGGGCATGCGGCGTCAGGTCGCCGGCGGTGCTGCCGTTATGATGCTAGGAATATTAGGAAGTAGAATAGCTGGCCTTATAAGGGAGCGTGTCATTGCACACCACTTTGGCCAAGGCTTCCTCACCGATATTTACAGCGGCGCGTTTACTATTCCGGACCTGATTTTTTTCCTCATTGCTGGCGGCGCGCTCTCAAGTGCATTCATTCCCGTTTTTGCCGAATACATCGAGAAGAACCAAGAACGTGAGGCATGGCGTACCTTCAGCGTTGTTGCTACGGTTATGACTTTTATCATAACTGTACTTATAATTCTCGGGGAGATTTTTGCCCACAAGCTAGTGCTACTTACCAGCCCGGGTTTCGCGCTCATTCCTCACAAGGTAGATGACACTGTTCGCTTAACCCGCATTCTTCTGCCGGCTCAGTTGTGCTTTTTTTTGGGCGGGCTTATGATGGGCAGCCTCACAGCCAGACACATTTTCATTGGTCAGGCACTGGGTCCTATCATTTACAATATTGGAATAATCTGCGGTGGCCTATTTCTGACTGCGAGGTACGGCGTTGCCGGCCTCTGCTTTGGCGCAGTTGGAGGTGCACTGATCGGAAACCTCTTGCTGCAGTGGATTCTTGTGCGTCGATCCGGCGGCTACTTCGTGCCACCGCCTATGAGAGCCACTCTTACCTACTGGCGCCAAAAACGAACTGGCGAATTGCGGGAGATGCCTGCGACCCTTGCTGCTTACTGGAAACATCCCGGCGCGCGAAAGGTTTGGCGCCTTATGTTACCCGTAATACTTGGCCTTGCACTGCCACCGATCTCAGCCATCATTAACAAGATGTTTGCTTCCACCTTAGGAAATGGACCGCAGTCGGCACTCATGAATGCAAACAAGTTGATGAACATTCCTATCGCCATTTTCGGCCAAGCAGCAGGTATAGCCATTTTCCCCACGATGGCAGCACAGGCTGCCCGAAAAGATATGGTTGCCCTTCGCCGAAGTGTAAACTTCGGCGTTCGTTCCATTCTCTTCCTCACTATTCCAGCCTCTGTGTTCCTGATAATTCTCTCCATGCCTATGGTCCAGCTTATGCTGCAAACCGGTAAATACAGCCACGCCGATGCTGAGATTGCTGCAGCCGCGCTGCGGAGTTTCGCGGTTGGCGTTTTCGCATGGTCGACGCAGGCAGTGGTCGCGCGGGGCTTTTATGCGCTTCAGGACACGCGCACTCCGGTCATTGTTGGTACATTTGTAACCGTCCTATTCTTTACCTCGAACTGGCTGCTAATTCACTATTTGGGGCACAGGCCATTTTACGCAACCGCGGGCCTCGCGCTGCTAACATCCCTGTCTGCATCCATCCTCATGCTGGTTCTACTGGTCCTCCTTGGCAGACGTCTTGGAGGTCTCAACTTAAGGCGAATTGCCACATCCACGGTAAAGATTATCATCGCAAGTCTTATCGCTGGGGCATTAGTTATGGGCATTCGAACGGTGATGGAGGCGCACATGCAGGTGCTCAACCAGCCCCACCCAGGCTCCCGCGTCTTCTTTCCTGCTCTTATCCTACTCTCTACATGTCTCGCGGTAGGCGGAAGCTGCTATATCGGTCTTGCAACAATCCTCAAAATGGAAGAGACCTCGGTATTGCGCCCAGTGTTAGCTAGGATGAGCGGCCCCCTCACAAAACTCATTCGCAAAGCACTTAAACGCGCTAAACCCCAGGCCGGTTAAATACCCGCCGTGGATTGCGGCTGAGTTAACTAACGACTGATTGTTGAGTGCCCTGGGATTTTGGTGTTCAACACGGTATTAGCCCTCGTTACAGATCGTAACGAGGGCTAAAGTAACTTAGGATATCTACAGATTCGCCTTAATGCGAGGGTACGCTGCCTGGGTTGTTCAGCACGTATTTTTCAATGATTGGATCGTCGCACTCGAACGACAGGGCGCGCGACACCGACTGATACCCTGGCTCGCCAGGAAGCAGTGCCCTTTTGGGATCAAAGATCCGCGGATCCACAGGCATAGTGGTGTACGGTGTGTAATCAGGATGAGTTGTAAAGCAGTCAGAAAAATCATTGCACACGGCATCCGGGTAGCTTAAGGGAGGCAGCCCCAGGATTTCATACAATGTTTTGTGCATACTGACAATAGTCGTGTGGCGATGACTAACGTAGTGCCGCTTAGCCCAGGGGCTTATGAGCAGCAAAACGCTGCGCTGCGCATCGACATGATCTGGTTCGCCGCCAGAATCATCCTCCGTGACAAATATCGCCATGTGCTTCCAGTATTTGGTGTGCGAGAGGAAGTCGACTATTCGTCCCAAAGCAAGATCATCATCCGCCATCCACGAGGCGACATAGGGGTATCCGCGCTTAGGTTGGGGGCCGGTACCATGGTCGTTGCATAGGTCAATGCATGTGAACGACGGCATTGGCCTCTTACCGTCGATGAAACGCTGCGTGAAATCCTTCTCAAACCAGTCGGCACGGTATTGATCTGGAATATTCATGTTAAAGATAGGAAATCCGAAGCACGTGTTGTCGTACAGGCACTTTTCCATTGGAATGTTTACGGTTTCGCGTGCCCCCGTAGGCGCTTCTTTGTCATCCTCAATAATGCCGGAGAACTCAAAGCCTTCTCCGTAGTTGCGAAATGTCTTGTGGTATCGTGTAAGGTGATCCCACACGGACCCTGCCTCTGGATAGTCTTCAGGCGCCATAGAGGCATCAGAGCCAAATGGCACCAACCTGCCCGGTGAACTATCCACTGGTCTAAAATCCCAACCGAGAGTGTAGACCATCTGGCACCAGTTATTAGGCTTTACATCTACCAGCCACCGATGTCCCACGCCCGACATTTCAGGCATCATATAGTAGTTATCACTCACCGTAAAATCGCGTGCCAGTGCATTGTGGTTGGTCATCACTGCAACATCATGTAGCGTTGGTTGGCCGGGTGCTGATATATCCTGATGAAGACCCCAGCGCAATAGTGACGAGTCGCTTCGTGCACCGGGAATATGGTCAAATACCGTATCGAAGGTATGGTTCTCTTTCAGTATGAAAACCACATATTTAATGTCTGGCGAAACCACACCGGGTGTGGTTGGTATCACTGGACTAGACATCTCAGGGCGATCCGCGGACCGATCAACCATGCCATTATTGTAGAGAACCTGAGCGGTGAGATGTTCCAGTTGATGGACGGAGTCGGGTACCGGAACTCTGGTGAAAACGCCTTGCATTCCCAGGAACGGGGATACTGGCTGGTGCGGCCCTGCATTTGGTCCGTTACCGAAACCTCTGAAGCATATGACACCCAGGTGGCCGCCCTTATGTGAGACAACTACACGGTATGGATACCACGCGGTAGGAATATGCCCAAGAATTTTGCCAGTTTGGATGTCCATAACTCCAATAGCATTAATCCCTATTTCACAAATATAGAGCCGCTTGCCATTGGGTGACATTGCCAGCCCCGCCGGCTCAACACCGCGAAGACCTGCAACCAACGGTGATGGCTGTATGAGTGTGCGGCGGATTACTCGACCAGTTAGGATATTGAACTGTTCAATGAGGTCGTCATTGTTATCGGATACAAAAAGGGAGTTACCGTGTACAAGAAGGAAATTCGGTGCGCTACCTCCAACCGTAATCCCCACCGATGAGTGGACCCCTACGGGAACGCCGGTCTTGATCTTCCGTTCGACTACCGGTGTGTGCGGATTAGCTACATTTATAACCCAAACCGAGAACGACGCGGGACTGTTTGGACGCCCAATAGGTGCGATATGGCGCCCCTCCATCTCCACCCCGGTAACGGCCTCATTGGAAGGAGTACCAAATGGTGGATGAGTAATACCTCGTTGAGGGTAACCACTTGGTGCAGCGGGTACAACATGGTAACGAAACATGCCGATGTTGGCCACGAAGAGCCGCTTTCCACTAAGAGCAAGAGCATAGGGATAATAGCCGGTTGGTGCGGAGCCAACGACCGATTTTGAACGAAGGTCTACTATCGCTACACGAAAATTGGCCACGTCTGCGCAATATAGATAGCTGCCGCCCTTACTTAACCGCATGCTCTGAATTACGCTGTTAGCGTATTTTTTGCCCCCAACGGCGGTATCAATCGAGACGAACCCAACCTCCTGCGCAGTAGCAACATCGAATTCATAGAAACCACCGTTGTTACCACCTGACCAATAGAGAGTCTTTCCGTCGGGTGAGAAAACTGCACTTCCGCCTGCTCCCTGCCGCATTGGCTCAACAAGCTTGACAATTGGGTGCCGGGTATTCCACTGCTTCACTAGCTGTCCAACCCTACCGCTAGCCACAAATGCTGTTTGGCCGTCTGGGCTTAAAACCATAGCGTGCGGCCATTTGGCCACGGGAGTGGAAGCTCCCCACGGCTTTATTAGTCGGCCAGTGGGTAGCACCGTGGTGCCGCGAGGGTTGAACGTTGCGTAGGCATCAACAGCAGGGGCATGGAGATACGGAACGTGACGCGGAGTGGCATAAACTGCGCGAACCGCCGACATCGCCAGAATTGCTGCCGCACCGGCGATGGGTTTCAAATTCATATTTGCTGCTCCTTGATTGCACTGGGAGTATTCATTCCCATGACAAGTATGAACCTTTAATGGCGCCCCCAATGCAATGATAGTGAACAGAAGGATTAAATTTTGGTTAAATTTGCATTGTTAGGTGATCACTATTGGCAATCCGTGGCGCAGAGTGCTCCGAAATTCACGCACCTCGGCAGCAGTGCCTATAGAGGTCTGCGCGCCTTGCCGCGTTGCGGAGAGTGCAGCGGCACATTGCGCAAGCGTGAGGGCCTCAGGGAGCTCATGCTGCATTGCAAGGGACGCGGCTAGTGTTCCACAAAATACATCCCCCGCGCCTGTGGTATCCACCGGCGTGATTGGTGGTGCCATCTGGTACAGCAGCTGATCCTCGGTAGCAGCCACCAATCCCTGGTCACCCATGGTGATGACCACTACCGAGGGCCCCTTTGCACGAAGATGTCGGGCTGCGCGTTCAATAGCGGATTTTGACTCTAGACGGCTAGACGTGAGATCACCAGCTTCGGTCTCATTCACGACTAACACACCTATTCCTCGCAAATCCTCAAGAGCAGGCGCAGCAACGGGTGCATAGTTAAAAATCAGGAGCGGATCACCCGGTATCATTCCGTTTGCAAGATATTGAACGGTCGCGCGCTCAATCTCTGCTTGAAAGAGAATAACATCCGGTAACGGAATTCGAGAAACCGCCACGTGAACGGAATGTTCATGCAGTTCCTGATTTGCTCCAGGTGCAACCCCAATGAAATTAGCGCCCTTGTCGTCCACCATTATGAGCGCTGTGCCGGTAGGATACCTGTCCGTCTGCAATACGCCAGCGGTGTTAATTCCGTCCGTCTGCCACGATTTCAGCATCTGCATGCCGTTGTCGTCGGAACCTATGGAAGCAATGAAAGAAGTAGCTGCAAATCGCGATGAGGCAACTGCCTGGTTTGCGCCCTTTCCGCCAAACGCATAGTTTAGAACACCCCCTCCAACGGTTTCGCCAGGGATAGGGAGGTGGTCAACGTGCAGCAGTATATCCATGTTTGCGCTTCCCACCACCAATACGCGGCCGGCCCCGGCACGCTTCAGCATCCGCAACACAATAGCACCTCAGTAACCATTGGTCGAAACCCCATCCTCCGCGAAGATGGAAAGCGTGCTGCTAGTTCCAAGCCTCGTGGCGCCGGCTTTCAACAATGCCCTTGCCATTGATGCCGAACGTATACCGCCCGATGCTTTTACGGCGGTGGTCCCTGTCACGCTGCGTGCCATCAACTCAATATCATGAACGGTGGCACCGGAGGCAGTAAGCTGTCCTTGCTCATTGTGCACGTACCCAAAACCGGTGCTCGTCTTCACAAAATCCGCGCCAGCATCACCGCATATGCCACAAAGTGTTGCAACAAGGGTATCACTGTTAAGTACGCCAGTCTCAAGGATTGCCTTCACTTTTCCTTGCGCAGCATGTACAAGGTCCACCATCTTTGCCACCTCGGCAGCAACCGCATCCAGATCACCACCAAGAGCCGCCCCCTGATGCACCACCATATCAATCTCAGTCGCACCTTCGTTTAGTGCTGCTTCAGCCTCATTAAGCTTGGCATGCAAAGATACGGCGCCGGATGGAAAGCCAACCACACAACAGGTAGGAATTGCAGTGCCAGCTAAAAGCGCGACTACCGCCCGGACATTTATGCTATTGACACATACCGATGCGAGCGGCAGGTGCCACACTGCCTCAATACCGGCTCGCAACTGAGCTCCAGTAACAGTAGGCAGCAATATTGCATGATCGATAGTGCGTACAATGTCTAGCGGCGAAAGAACGTCAGACTCACTCATTGCTGGTCCATTTCATTTACTTGAGCAGCAGCGCCTCGCCCGCCGTACATTCGATCAACGTCGTCGCGGGAAACCAGGATCTCTCGGGGCTTAGCGCCATTTAACGGACCAACAATGCCACGCTCCTCCATCATCTCGACGATACGCGCTGCCCTTGTGTATCCAATACGGAATCTTCGCTGAAGCATGCTGGTGGATGCCTGGCCATTGTTCACAACGAGCTTAACTGCCTGCTCCATGAGTTGATCATCGACGTCCTCCTCAACTCGCTCACCCCCTGCAGAACCAGTCCGTAGTTCTCCTGTTGGCTCAATAATCGGAATAGTATACGTTGGCTTCTCCTGCTCCTTAAGATAGGCCACCAGACGATTTGTTTCATCCTCGCTCATATAGCAGCCCTGGATTCGGACAGGCTTTGGAGACTCATTGCATGCGAAAAGCATGTCTCCACGACCGATAAGGCGATCGGCACCTGGAGTATCCAAAATTGTTCGCGAATCAATTTGCGATGCAACAGCGAAGGCGATTCTTGCAGCGATATTAGCTTTTATGGTTCCCGTTATAATATCGACAGAGGGCCGTTGAGTAGCTAATACCAGATGAATTCCTGTTGCCCTCGCCAGCTGTGCGAGGCGGCATATCGAGTTTTCTATTTCCGGTCCCTGTTGCATCATGAGATCGGCAAGTTCGTCTACTATCAACACCACGTAGGGTAGCTTCTCCGCTTCTGGCACCCGTTGGTTATATCCATCAATGTTTCGCGTGCCAATGGCCGCAAATCGGTCATATCGCCTATCCATCTCTCTAAGGGCTTCTCTAAATATTCCTGCGGCCTGACGCACATCCTTCACTACAGGGTGCATCAGGTGAGGAATTCCGTCCCAAAGGCTCAGTTCAACACGCTTGGGATCAATCATCAGCAGCCTAACTTCGTCGGGAGTTGCACGATAAACAAGACTAGCTATTAACGCATTGAGACAGACCGACTTTCCCGAATTCGTGGAACCGCCAATAAGCAGGTGAGGCATCTTGGTGATATCAGCATATCGAAACTGACCTGTAACGTCTTTGCCCAAAGCGAACGTTAACAATGACGGAGCATCCCTGTACAAAGGCGTATCCAGGCATTCCCGAAGGCTCACAATCATGGTCGTTTCATTGGGCACTTCCACGCCTATAGCGGATTTACCCGGTATTGGCGCCTCAACACGCACATCAATTGCTGCCAGGCTCATGGCCAGGTTATCTGCAAGGCTAACGATCTTGCTCACCTTAATACCTGGGGCAAGCTGAATCTCATAGCGGGTGATGCTAGGACCACTAGCAACTTCCACCACGTTCGCACCAATATTAAATTGCTCTAACGTCTTTTCGATCGTGCTTACGCGATCCTTTAGTTCCGTCTGCGTTCTACGGGAAGTCGCTGACGGGGCCTCGTTCAACAACGTTAGCGGCGGCAATGCAAAATCCTTGATGCCATTCCCATCCGGCTTTGGGTTGGCAGGCACGACCGCTACTGGTGCTCCGTCGCCGGCAGTAACTTCCTCAGGTGACTGGGTTGGTTCGAGTGCGGCAGGTTTTACGGCCTCCCGTGTTTTGCGAACTCTAGCCGATGGAATCGCTGCGTCGGTGGGCATGCTGTCATCATGGCTATCAGCGGTGGCGTTTCGCCCCCACGGTCCACTCAGGTTAAACAGGTTAGGGAACCGCGACTTAACCGCAGGATGGTCGTCATCCACCCCAGATCTTACAAGGGGCACGGGCCGGGTCGTGGCATCCGTATCGCCCAGGGAGGCGCGACTTGCGCGTGAACGCACCACTGCCTGGCGAGCAGTAACGGTATCGTCCTCGTCCGCTCCAGCATAAACACGAGAGCCTATGCGGCGGCTCTTCTGGTGCATACGCGTGACAATATCCTTCACAGGCATATCGATCAGTAGAATGAGGCCCGTGAGCCCGGTAAATGTGAGCAGCAGGTAACTGAGTGGGCGCTGGAGCAGCGTATACAGTGGGTAGCCCATGAGTCCACCCAACCATCCACCAGCATGTTCCATTGCCGACGGGTCAAGCCGCGCTGCAGGTATCTGCTGAATATGCTGCTCGGTTACAAGCGTCAGAAATAGTAGGACAGCTCCCACAGTCGCATGGGTGAAGGGAATACGCTTAACACCCGCAAGCAGCATGACCCCAAGGCATAGCAGAGCCAAGGCGATAAAATAGGACCCCTCGCCAGTGAGCAGACGCAATCCATGTGCAATGGCACGGGGCACTGGTGCACTCTGAGGAAAAACCAGCGAGACCATGCAAGCAATGGCCGTAAAAATGAGGCAGAGGCCCGCAATGTCTACCCACTTCTGTGCGATGGGGGCAGGTGCCGGGTTAGGCGATCTCGATGCTGCTTTTGCCACGTATCACCCCTTTCTATCAGAGTAGTATATCTGACAGGAGATTTTTTGTCTACGTGTTTTGTTTGCCAATGGATGGTACGCCGAAGCGACATTGCTCAGGATAAGTAAGTCGTACCTCTCATTATCGGCACCGCCATCCACTCAACAACAGCCGAATAATACGAAAACCTCAGGATGTGGTGTGCTAAGCAGTGGAACGTGTTGCCAGCGGACCGGCCATGTAAACTAACCGTTGAATTTCGTGTTGCCTAAGAGTAGCTGAAACAATGTGCGGCTGTTAATCAACTACCATAGGTACCTGAAAAAGGGCTCGGAATGTCGCCTGTGCGCATATCCGAGCCCTGAATAGGACGAGTTTCGCCGCGGATTAGTTTACGTTAACTACAGCACCGCCTGTACCCACCACCACAGTCGCTGTTGCCGTTTCTGTAGGGTCGTACTGGCTAGTGGCCGTTATGGTATAGGTACCTGCAGTTGAGGAAGCCGTATAAAGTCCCGAGGACGAGATAGTACCTCCAGCCGCGGGCGAGACGCTCCAGGTTACTGCAGTGTTGGTAATCCCCACGATATTTGCAGTGAATTGTTGAGTACCACCAGGCGCCACCTCCGCGTTCAGCGGTGTTACGTCGAACGTAATCGTGGTCACAGGAAAAGTAATCGATTTTCCTATAGTGACGTCGGTCACGGTGATGTTGGAGGTTCCCGGTGCTACGCCCGTCAGCAGACCGGTAGAATTTACCGTTACTGCCTCGGTATTACTACTGGAGAAGGTAAAGGTGTCCGTACTGAGATTTACCCCAACGCCGGCTGCTGTCTCGCCGCTAATGGACAACTGTACACTTTTGCCCTCCAGAATCGTGGGTGCAACAAAACTCGATTTTAATGTGGAAACCGGGGCGGTTATGCCGGCCGAACTACCCCCTCCACCACCACATCCCGCTAGTGGCAGCGCAACAAGCGTCCCTAGCAGCAATAATCCTGCAAACTTAAAAGAGATGCCCTTCATATCTTAATGCTCCTGTTTGGCAATTGCCTGAAATTGTAAGGTTTAGAGTTGCCTCGAATTATACAGGCAGCGCTACGGGAGTAGTAATGCCATTTATTCCCTCAAACTGGTTGGGTCCCGTTCCGAATGAACCTAATGTAAGCAGGTTTGTGCCGTTGAGGTCGTCCATTCGCACCAGCCGGTTGTTGCCGGTGTCGCTAATATAGATGTAGCCGGCATTGTCTGCCCTAACATCCCACGGATCCGACAGCAGGGTTCCAAATTTTGTGCCATAGACGGTCTCGTTTGCGCCCGTCATGTCATCAATTCGAACGATGCGGTTATTATTCGTGTCAGCGATGTAGATTCGATTGGCGAGATCGACTGTCATGCCATGAGGATCGTTTAGTTCTCCTGGATTGTTTCCGGCACCAAGGGTGCCAAAGGTTACCCAGCCCGCTCCGGTCATATCGTTAATCCTAACGATGCGGTTATTCAGCGAGTCGCAAATGTAGATGCGGTTACTCGTGTCTACCACAACCTTGAACGGGTTCGTGAACTGACCGACGCCGGAACCGCCTGTTCCGAACGACACAAAATTGGTACCAGAAAGGTCGTCCACTCTAACAATGCGGTTATTGTACGTATCGGCGACGTAAATTCTGCCAGAACCGTCTAACGCAATACTCTGCGGGTTGTGAAACTGATTGACGCCCGGACCGAGAGTACCAAATACCTGAGCGTTCGTTCCGGAGATATTGCTCATCTTAACGATACGGTGCTGCTTGGTATCGGCAACGTAGATGTTAAGTGCTGGATCAACTGCCACGCCTGTTGGGCCAAATGGGGCGGTGACTACGGAGTTTCCGGTGAACGCAGCGTAACCTGCGCCAGACATATTTGTTACCTGCGTCACCCTGCCATTCACGTAATCGGTCATCAGTAGCGGGCTCGCTGCAGTTGTTAGAACGGTAATTTCCAGGGTGCCTGTAACGCCACTTTCGTTATCTGTGGCACTTATCGTCGCGACACCGCCAGTCACACCAGATATCAGGCCAGTGCTGTTAACGCCTGCGTTGCCACTGTTCGATGACCATTGGATATGCGATGGTGTGAGCAGCACGGAATTACCAGATGCATCAACCCCCGTGGCGGTCGCCTGCACATACACGCCCGTGTTGAGACTTGCAGCACCGGTTGCGAGAGAAATCATCAGGGATTTAACAGTGCTGCTCATGGTAAAGCTGACATTCGCGGTAGCGCCTGCGGTGATTGTCACGGTTGATGACCCCGCAGAATCTGCCACACCGCTTCCATCAGTAGACGGATAGGCTGCCGCAGTCACTTGCAGATTACCAGGCGTCAGCCCGCTAAACGTGGCAGAGGACGAACTGGCAGTGGTTGGTCGGGCAACCACTTGCGAAGCGACCTTCGTGGTACCGTTCATGAGGGTGATAACGACGCTGTTAGCCGCTGCGGGAATTAATCTACTGCGAGCCGGCCATGCAATGTTT
>JAJYCW010000084.1 GCA_021777995.1 bacterium | reverse complement strand
GCAGCAATTGGCGGTATGGAAGCGGCACGTGAGGGACTCGCAGCGGTAAAAGATGGGCGATTTACTGGCAAAACCCTCATTTTCCCACTTATCCACAACTTGCCGCTTACCTCGTTGGAACAGTTAAAGTTGGACCTACCTACTGTAGCGGCAAAACTGCGAAATGGTATGTTTTGGACTAGAGAGGCCGAGGAGGAGCTATTGAAGATTAAGCTGGGGGACGGCACTAATGCCTAGACTACAGGATCAGGTTGCCGTGGTGACCGGTGCCGCTCAGGGGCTTGGAGAAGCAATAGCGCGACGGCTGGCTGCAGAAGGATGTCGTGGCATCGTGATTTCAGACCTTAACTTTCATAAGGCTGAAACGCTGGCGGCTGAGCTAAGCGCAACCGCTGATGTATCGGCGGTGCCGATACGGGCAAACGTCGCTGATGCGGAGGACGCCGCAGCGATGATGAACTGCGCTGTCGATAACTTTGGTACACTGGATCTCCTCGTTGCAAATGCAGGTATCCTTAAGGCTGGAGATATAACCGAAATTGACGCCAAGGACTGGAAATCAGTTATAGACGTTAACCTTTACGGCTATTTTCTTTGTGCGCAGGCCGCAGCGCGCATTATGAAGGATCGACGGACAGGTAATATCATTCAGATCAATAGCAAAAGTGGAAAAAAAGGCTCATTTCGCAATAGTGCATATGCCGCTTCAAAATTTGGCGGCATTGGTTTAACGCAGTCTATAGCCCTGGATCTTGCAGCCTACAATATTCGCGTGAATGCAGTTTGCCCAGGTAATCTGCTCGATGGTACTCTCTGGCAGGACAGCCTGTACGAACAATATGCAAAAACTCAGGGTCTAACAACCGAGGAAGTTCGTCGAAAATATGAGTCGCAGGTACCATTAGGTCGTGGTTGCACGTATGAAGATGTATGTAACGTCGTTGTTTTTCTCGCGTCTAGTGAGTCGAATTATATGACGGGCCAAGCCCTCAATGTAACGGGTGGCCAGGAGATGCGGTGATGCATCATGCCAGTGGGTGCGTAATGCATACTGTCACCGTTACGGTCATTGGTGCATTATAATTAACTCCGTCGGTAGAAATGCAAATTATGTCCCAGACCCGCAAAAGTAAGCGTTGGATTGGCGCTTTGCGCGCAGTTGGTTTTCCACTGGGCGCCGGGTTTGTTGTGTCCCAGGTACTTTCCGGCGTTTGGGGTCCCGCTTCACCTGTCAGTTTTGCAATACTCCTGTTTGCATCTGCGCTGCTAATTCCAGTCCTTCTCCATCGAAATCCCCGCCGCGACCGAGACCTGCGGCCATCGCAGGAGCGCAATGTGAAGCCTACTCCAACTGCAGTGCTGCTTCACCGCACAAGTGTAGGTCTTTCAATCGCTTTAACGTCGCTTGTTATCGTTGTGGGACTAATAAGGGTAAATCGAGAAGTGGCTTTATGGAAACTTGGCAGGGTTGCACGCGGCCAAATCATCAATAATGAACCTGCGTCATCCGTTCCCATTGCAGGCGGTTCCGTTCTCTATTCGTTCGGCTATCACGGCACGGCGTATACGGGTTGGGCACATGTGAATCGCGTGGAATATAAGCGGTTGAGGCTAGGCACATACGTTCCAATCACTTTTCTCGCAAGTGATCCTGCAGCCAGCCACTTTGGCGTCATCTCACCAGCTCAGTCGTTGTGGCGGATTGCTAATACGTCGCTACTATCAATTCTATCTGCGTTCCTGATTGCCTATTTGGCACTAGGGTATGAGCGTCATTTCCGTAGAGAGTTGAATCTTGCCCAGAAGGGAACTGAAGTCATTGGCACAATTACACATTGCCGGGCAGTTCACAAACGCGGTCAACCGTTCAGTTACCGGGTGCACTATCGCGTAGGATTAGATAACAATGTAAGTGAAGGAATGGCGACCGTTCGCCCGGTCTGTGGTGAACCAACGCTTGTGGGCTTTCCTGTTGCCATTCTTATTGACAGTAGTAACCCCGAATTTCATCGGCCAGTAAGCTCGCTCATGACAGTGAACATTACGTCGCCGACCCTGCTTTCAAAGCGTGCCGACCCACCACTTACCCCGAACCTTTTAGAATAAGCAGCCCGCTTATTGGCCAACTATTTCTGGTTCTACCATTAAATGCCGACATGCCAATCGAACTAGGAAGGGGAGACGGGTCTATAATTGGCACGTCTGTGTAATCCACGAACGAGCGTCCAGACCATCCATGGCCCGATCACTCTGCTATTACATTACCGAATTAGGCTGGCGCCGCTAGATCCCGTTGTGATACTGAAATCCTTGCTCAGGTGATATTGGGAGCACACCGCCCGTAGGTCGTCGTTGGCAATCGCAGCGCTCTGGTCCGCCTGAGAAGATGACCCCATCATCGAAGTGAGAGCATTAATGGCACCATTTGGATCAGACTGGGCCTGTTGCAATGACGTATGCACCTTGGTAAACATACCCTCGATAAGATTGAGATGCGTGTCGTAATCCCTTGCAAGCTGGGTACAGGCAGGTGGTGGGGTCACATTTTCGAACTTCTCTATCAGTTCGCTCCACATTTGCGTAATGTTCTGGCTGTCCTGATTGATCTTAGGTAAGAACTGCTTCGCTTTCGACGTGCTACTTTCTGCCTTCACCTCATCTGGCGTTAGGTTGCCATAGGTCGAAATAGCATTACCAAGTTCCTGTGATATAATCTGCTGTTTGGTCGCTTCAATATTTTGCAGGAACGCCAGATAGTTAGTAATTGCACTATTATCCGGGGCAGAAGCACCTGGTTGCTGTACTATGGGCGCCGTGTTGGTTTGAGCTGGTGCCTGAACGAGAGTACCTACATTGGGCTGTGCCGGAGCCTGTACCAGCGGAGCAGGCGACGTTGGTGTGGCAGCCTTCTGAGTAAGTCGCGATGAAAGTCCCCATACACCTAATCCAGCCACAACAAGCAGCGTGAGTACCGCCGGTACCACCCATCGTTTGCTACCACCAGGTTGCGTGGTGGTTTCGGGGTAACGTGTGGTGCCCGAAACAGTACGCTGTGCCTGCGGCTGACGTTGTCCTGGATCGCCGGACGAAACGGGCGCGCCGCATTTTAGGCAAAACCGAGACTGCGCTGGAATATCAGAATTACACCTGGTACATTTCACAACATTGCTCCTAAGGTTAACTCATCAAGTCTTAAATGTTATACGGATTATAAGGGATCGTAATCGTCGGCCCTGTCTATCCATATTGACACATCTGATGCCTTTGCCCCTATCCGATGTCAGGAACCAGTTTTGCTAACAAGAATCACGTCACCGGATACTTTCAAAAGCCCGCTCCAAAATGCCTGCACCGAATGATAGGCAGAGGCAGGAGTAGTGCCAGCGTTTTGAATATACTCATCTGTAACTACGATATCAGTGCCGTTATTTGTTGTAGTTATCGCCCGGGTGTACTGCTGTAGAGGATCCTCAAGCCTTACGGGAGGGGGTATATCTGCGACCCGCCATGATTTGGGAAGAGTTATCAGCGTTTTGGTGGTAAGGTGGGAGGCATTTAGCGATACGATTGGCCAAACCCGTTTTGGGCTGGTATATGGGTTGTGCTGTGCTGTGCCACTCATTGCTGAATACACCGGGAGCATCACCATATTACCAATAATTTTGCCAAAGGTAGACGGATTCATCGTGATTGTAAGAAGCAGCGGTGCTCCCCTATCCCCATCAATGACGTGAAAGGTATTGACTCCGGACTGAAGTCCCAACGATTGGGCGATCGAATTGACCTCATCTTTCTGCTTGGGGACGGGTACACGACGCAGAATACCGCGTAATGACTGAGCGACCACCCCTCGTAGTGTCAACGTGCAAGTCACGTTGGCAACAGTCGGACTATTCATTTGCACATTAAAAACAATATCAGAACCGTTATTTGACGTGGTAAATGGTGGAACGGTTTCAAATGCCCCGGTTGAACCCTTAACCACCAATGCCTGCGATCCCCGATCAGCAGCAGGAATATCGCCATACGGGCAATCCGATGCGGTTGGGTCTAACCATATCCACCTTCCCCCTATTAACGCTCGCACGATACAATGGTTGAATGCGCTAAGTGTAGGCAGTTGTCCCTCTATTGGGAGCGGATCATTTGCGTGAAGCAGCGCAGGAAAGGCCGTGATATGCTCTACCGCTAGAAGCGAAATGAGAAGGTTTGCCTTGTCTTTACAATCTCCGTAGAGGTTGTCACACACTTCACCTGCTGGATGGGGACGATATGCAGACAAGCCAAGTTCCAAGCCTACATATCTTACCTTCTGGGATGTCCAGGTGAACAACTTTTCGGCCTTCTCCTCGTCGCTTTTGCATCCGCGCGTGAGTGTGGCTGCCAGTTTGCGCATGGCAGGTGTAGGAACACTCTGCGGTGCCTGCAAGCGGTGAAACCAGTCTGCTATGGTGTTCCACGACGGTATGCTAGAGATCTGCATCCAACTACGTACAAGGGGTGCCATAGGCATCGCTGGCTCCAATTTGACAGGCGGGATGTTGCGAATCGTCCAGGTTAGATTCTCGATCTTGCCGCCGTCGGAGGTCGATACCTCAGGTTTGAGAAATGGAGCGTTATACACCGCGTACTTCGGGATATGCGCGGCAGGAACATGCAGCTTGTAAGAGCTTAAAACAACAGGCTCGCTATCGGAAAACCCCCAGTACATTGAATAGGTGCCTGGTATCACGAAAGGCTTCGTCACCACCTTGTACCGATAGTCGATCACGCAGTTATCCACAATTCCTGGCATCGAAAAGAGTAGCGCAGCCGCATCGTCGTACATTGCAAATTCTGCGGCGGGACTTCCATGGTGAATATCAGAAGGCGTTACTGTCAGCACTGTTCCATCAGGCTGAACGGTCCGTGCCTCTAGTAAGGTTACTTGTTGATAGGCACTGTCATAAGGAAGTTGCACCTCTGCAAGTGATCTTGCATTGCGATTGAAAAGCTTATACGTTTCGCGATAGGTCGCAACCTGGGTGCCGTCCGGCAGCACCTTAACATCAGCAAGGTCAAGCAGCTTAACGTAGTTCTCATCTGGCCACATTCGTTCATCAGGCGCAGTGCTAATAGCGGCTTTAAGTTGACTGTCAATTGCCGGCTTAAGCGGTGAAGCAAGTGCCGAATGACAGGCAAAGGAAAGAACAAAAGCGAAAAGAGCGCCCGGCAACAATTTTACTGCACCAAAGCATGACACCCATGACCTCTCATGCGCCCAGTCACAACGTTCTATCGCCATGAACGGTCCTCGTTGAGTAGCAGCCTTCTATCAGGCAAGTGCTACAGATCGGCCTAAGACTAGGATGGGCACCTCTTTAAAGAAGCATGATGACTTAACAAATTTGACACATATGGCCATGCTAGCCAACGAACGAAAATGCCCTATTTGGCTTAATTATACTCTAAACGCACCATCCAAATTGGCCGAAAATTAGCCTTGGAGGATTGCACGTATCTCATGGAACTAAATCATCTCGACATAAAACTCGCACGCGCTACCACGCTGCCTATACTTCCTACGGTTGTGTCACAAGTTATTGCCCTGGCAGACAATCCTGCAGCGGGCCCGCGCGATTTTGAACGCGTCATTGCTCGGGATGCAGGTCTCTCGGCGAAGATTCTTCGTACAGCGAATTCGTCCTACTATGGCGGTGACGGAAAGATTGTGAATCTTCAAAAAGCACTCAGTAAACTCGGCTGTAATACGATTCGATCCATTTGCATTACGGTAGCATTTCAGTCATCCATTAGTGGTAAGGCATTGAACAAAAGCTTTAATCTGCCAGAGTTTTGGCAGCACAGCCTCGCAGTAGGATGTGCTGCAAAGGTGCTTGCTATGGTAGCACATGACCCACACGCCGAGGAGGCGTTTATTGCCGGGTTGTTGCATGACATTGGCAAACTTGCGATGGCAATGTTTCTCTCTGATGAAGCAACAATGGTTTACAAACTGATGAAAGACCGAGACATTTCACAATACGATGCTGAAATGGACTGCCTGGGTGCCACTCACCAGGAAATTGGGGCTCTGGTAGCACATCACTGGAACCTGCCGCAACTCTACGTTCCGTCCATAGCACATCATCACGATCCCGTACGCGACGACGGAACTTTCGACAAATTGAGCCTCTATGTCCATGTCGGTAATGTGTTAGCTCATTTAGCCGGATTGGGCTATTCACCGATGAGCACCTCCTACGAGGCGGATCCAGCGGTGTTAGACGAACTGCACATCCCTACTGCCCAATTAGAGGCCGTGGAAACGGCAGTAGCGGTCGAAGTAAGCAAGCTATCCCAGCATATGGGTCTAGTTGCGTAACCTATTACCTGACTTAATCGGCAAAAACCATGGGGGCGCTCTTCACCAGACGTCAACTAATGCTAATAGCGTATGTTTCAAGAGAAAAATAAACTTGCGTGAGACCATCGGTTCGTTTTTTGATTTCGACGGCACATTGTTATCCATTCGCGATATCAATTGCTCTATTGCGCGAAGGCGACCAGGAGATCCGGAGACATAGTAGCTCATATTGTACATGTATAACGCACCAAGCAAACTGTAGGTAAGTGAAACGGTGGGGCACAACTAACTACGGTATCTATATTCTGCACGTAGATTCATAACCGTAATTACAGTTTCATTGCACCAACTTCAACACTAATGGCGCGTGAAACTTCAGGTTTCAGCAGTATCTGCCCACCAGAGATAATAATAGCCTACTTCGGCAACGTTACCCTTACGCTGCAGGATGCTCCACCGCTCATACGAGAGGAGTGGTGTTTTACATTGTCCTCGCCCACGATTCGTCCCAAAAGCTGAGCATGGCCGGCACAACAGATATTCGGATGCTTCTGCGCTACCGAACATGCCGCACAGTTTCTGTAAACCAATTCCGCCGTGCCACGATCGGACATGCATACTTCCGCCATAAATCCGCGTTCATTAAGATCAGCTGCTAGAGAAGATAGAACATTCGAAACATTACCACCCTCCCCCGCTGCTTCGGTAATCCGTTGCAGAATGCGGTCACTCTGGCGTTGGAACAGCGTTTCCACGGCGTCTTCGCCCTGCCAGTCTTGCAGTTCATTCAGCAAATCGAGAGAAATTCTGTCGTAACAACGGGGAAATTGCTCGTCACCCTCCGCCGTAATCTTGAACTTGTGCTGCGGTCTGCCAGGTCGGCTTCGAATCGGCTCCATGTCCACCAGGTTTTCCTCAAGAAGGATGGTGACGTGCTGCCGTACTGCAACCTGAGAGATGTTAAGTAACTCAGCAATTTCCTTAACGGTGGTGGCCTCTTCACTCTTGATGAGCGCTAGTATCTTCGACCTAGTGGCACCCTTGGCAATATTCATTGTGTTCCGTAACTCCTGAGTGTTGGAATAGCTTAATTTATCCGGTAAATCATTCTAATTATCATTATACACTGATAAACAACCAGAATGCACCAATAATTAAAAAATAAAAAAACCGTTTAACATCTTTGTCGATGCTAATCGGTTTCAATGACCACAATGCACGATTCCTATAAACCATGAGGAGGATGAAAGGACTTTAACTGGGATAAGCTAGCAGGTGGAACCAGCTTACCCGATATGATCATTGATCTCAATTGATTCAGCTGATCAAACACCTCCGGTGGTACATCTTGCTTGGTGTACTTCATAGCTGTAAGTCCAACAGCGCCTTCTTTCAGGCCATATACGTGCGTGCCTGCATCAAACTGCCCGTCTTTCACACGCTTGATCGTGTCGAGCACCGCGGTATCAACATGCTTCACCATACTTGTAAGTACCCTGCCGGGCGCGAGGTTGTCTTGGTTCATATCCACGCCGATAGCGTAATAACCGCTGCCACGAGCCTTTGCTGCCTCAATTACACCCAGTCCTGCCTTACCTGCGGCCTGATAGATGATATCATCACCGGCGCTGAATTGCTGCTCGGCCTGGCTTCTCCCTTTGCTCTCATCGTTCCAGTCACCCGTGTAAGTAGAGGTCACCACTATCTTGGGATCTGCGGTCTCGGCGCCGGCGCGGTAGCCTGCTTCAAAGCGCTCGATCAGGGGAATGCGCTGCCCGCCCACAAAACCAATGTGCTTAGTCTTGCTCACCTTGCCTGCGAGATATCCAGCAAGGAACGATCCCTCTTGCTCCTTAAATACCAGTCCCTCGCAGTTTGGGAAAGGCGGTGCAGTGTCGTCTACTATCGCAAATTTTACCTGTGGGAACCGTGGGGCGACCTGGTTAAGCGCCCCTTCCATGGCATAACCTACTGCAAATATGATCTTAAAGTTCTGCGATGCAAGCGTTGTCAAATTGGTCTGGTAATCACCACTGTTGTGCGATTCCACATACTTTGTTGCTCCACGTGGAAGTCCAAGCTGACTTTGCGCCTCAGTTAGTCCTTTTACTGCACCCGCGTTAAAAGAGTGGTCGTCCGGCCCGCCAATATCTAACACCAGGGCGGCAAAGCCCTGCTGAGTCGAGGGCGGGGCGCAACCCGGAAGCAATATCGTAGCTATCGCACCACTACAGCTGGCTGCTAATAGTTCGCGGCGTGATAACCGCCTGTCGTAGGGCCGGGACAATCTCTATTTCCTTAGCTTATGAATTGCATTGCCATAAACATCTAACGCCGCCTCGCCCATCGCCTCGGAGAGGGTTGGATGGGCATGAATTGCAGACATCAGTTCCTCAACGGTACTTTCGAGCTTAATGGCAATTACAGCCTCGTGAATCATCTCTGTGGCCCATGGCCCGCAGATGTGGACACCAAGCACTTCGCCGTATTTGCTTTCTGCAACTATCTTCACCAGTCCTTCCTGCTCGCCAAGGGCCATTGCACGCCCCAGTGGCCTGAACGGAAACCGACCGGTGATGACTTCATAGCCCTTCTCACGCGCCTCCGCCTCTGTGAGCCCAACAGACGCGACCTCTGGTGAGGTATAGATGGGTGCCGGAACGGCGCGATAGTCCATCTCGACAGTATGCCCCATGGCGTTCTCAGCGGCGACAATACCCATGTGGGAACTGAGGTGAGCCAGGAGCATTTTTCCCGTCACGTCACCTATGGCGTATATCCCCGGAACGCTAGTTTGAAGGTAACTATCAACAACAATACCTCGTCGCGACAACGGACCATCGGTGACCGTTTTAACTCCCACGGTCTCTAGCCCTAGCCCATCGTGGAATGGCTTGCGTCCTGCACCACATAACACGACATCAACTTCCACTGTACTCATCTTGCCGTCGTTATGTTCAATGTGGACGGTCTTGCCAGTTGTGCCATGTTCTACCTTGGCAACTTTAGCCGAGGTTAAAATATTGATTCCCTGCTTCTTAAGGGACTTCCTGAGTTCCGCCGCTACTTCAGCATCGCAGTTGGGTAGTATCTCGGGCGCGATCTCAACCACTGTTACTTCGCTGCCCAACCCGCGGAATGTGAAACCAAACTCAAGCCCAACCGCACCGGCGCCCATCACTAGCATTCGTGGCGGGCATGATTTCGCGGAAACTGCGTCATCACTCGTCCATATACCATTGCTGCTTGCACCACGAGGATCGCTCGAAACCTGCTCCAGTCCCGGTACCGGCGGAATAATTGGCACAGACCCAGTCGCGATGATTATATTCTTAGTGGTAATCGACTCCTTTGAGCCATCTTCGAGTGTAACCTCTACGCAGTTTGGTTTCGAAATCTGCGCAACTCCCACCACGGACCGAACGTGGTTACTCTTTAGCAATGCGGAGACGCCACCACGAAGGGTTGTAACCACCTTCTGTTTACGCTCCATTATTTTGCCAAAGTCATAACCAACCTCACCCTGCACAAGCACGCCTAAAGCGTCCGCGGATTTTACGTGATGAAGTCGCTCAACACTTGAGATAAGCGTCTTGGTTGGAATACATCCCCAGTTAAGGCACGTTCCACCCCACTCTGTCGCGCTCTTCTCCACACACACAACACGGCCGCCAAGCTGCGCGGCACGGATAGCGCATACGTACCCACCCGGGCCCGACCCGATCACAACGATGTCGGCATCGAATTCGCCATTAGTAGCCATTTCACTCATTTCCTCAGGTTGGGTGCCAAGCAGGCGTTCAACAACCATGTCTATTTCGGGATTAGTCAAAACCACAGTATCTGCAGGTGCAAAATCCAGTGCAGGCATCACCGGTCCAGCCGAATTATCCTGCAGCGACCAGTTACTTTCGGAAGATGGGCTGACATTCGTGTTACCAGCTCCCGCCAAGCCTCGAGGTTGTACCGGCAGATTTTCAACGTTGCTCTTATCTTGTTCCACCGTGACTCCCCAATATTTTTAAACCGGTCGGGAAATTCATTAGTTATAGTTGAGTATAGCATACTGATTTTCGTGCGGTCAACGAAGTGGTTCACGGCTGCCCACCGCTTACGTGTGATGCTGGCAGCCGTCATAACTCAAGTTCAGTAACTACCTCACACGGTGTCCGAGCGTCCACGTTAATCCCTATGAGTAAAATAAAAGACACCGCATTATTGCCAAGGTGCGAGTCAGGTTTCAACTATGTCGTCGTGCTGCTTCATCACTGTAGGTCATGCTGGCGCGACCCTTTCGCACGCCAGCAGCAGTCGCTAACGACATGACAACGTGTATTTGGCAACTAGTCCCATAGGCGGTTTCGGTATTGATACTGCTAACGATGCATGATCATAACTTCGACTAGCCTGTAACCAGCCAGGCCAATCACCAGGAAGAGGTAAATGCGCAGGACGCAAAGTACCAATTTGACGCCCTTCCCCATCTTGATTAGCCCGAGATCGCTACCGTTCCTCTTCTGCTCAGGAGTATCATCTAGTGGGTGAATTACCACGAATGGTTCGGCATGTGTCTCGACGAAGTCTACGGAATTAAGGTTTTGCTGTGTCAACTTTCGACCTCTTTATCTAGAAATTTTCAGATCAATTTGATGGAAACAGCGAAGGTATCAACTGTTGAACCGCCAGTACCAGCGATAGAATAAACAAAATGGTAATGATTGACCAATTGACCACGTTGTTCCATTGCCTGTTTACCATGTCATCGCCAATCAGTTCGCGATCATTCAACAGCAGTTGCAGAAATACAATCGCCGATGGGAGCATCAGGCCGGCAAGAACCTGTACACCTACAATTATCAACTGTAGTGGGGCTCGTGGAACGAGAACCACAGCCGCTGCTGCGAAGGTTCCAAGAATGTAAGCGAGGTAAAAGCCTTTTGCTTCATTGAATGGCAACTGCAAACTGTGTGGCCAATTTCGCACTTCAGCTATTGCCCACGAGCTTGCAAGTGAAATAGCTGTTGCCCCCAACACAGACGCGTTCACCATGAAGAGGAGTACGCCGGCACGTATCCAGCGCCCGTAAATTGGACCAAGTGCTGCGGCCATCTGCGCTGGATCGCTGAACGGAATGTGGTGCACATAGAGTGCATTGCCTACACATATCATGCCGCCTGCCACTAAGATAGTAAATATAGAGCCCACCAGCGTATCGATGCGGGCATTCTTAAGATCCGAAAATCTTAAGCGCTTATCTGCCACTGCACTCTGTTGGAAGAAGAGCTGCCATGGGGCAATCGTTGTACCGACAATTGCAACAACCATCATCACCAGCGAAGGCGTCCATCCGTGCGGCCCCGGGTTTGGAACAAGAAGGTTGTGAACAACATTCGCCGATGACGGCCGCGACGCAGCGGCCATCACGAGCCAGAATAGATCAAGGATACACAGACCAATCGTGAATCGCTCCCATCGGCGATAGCTGCCAGTCAACACCATAAGAATGAGGCCCACAGCCGAGAGTGGAACCGCTACTATAGGTGAAAGGCCAATCTGCCGCGCGGCGAGGGCAATCCCTGCGAACTCCGTTACGAGGGTAAGAAAATTCACGATCAACAAATCGAACAGTGAGAAAATGCCCCACCAGCGGCCAAATCGTCGGTATATCATTGCTGCGTGGCCTTCGCCGGTCGCTATCCCAAGGCGAGCAACCATCTCTTGAACGAAATAGCACACGGGTAATAACAGGACCATTAACCACAGGAGGTGCAGGCCGTATTGAGCACCCGCCTGAGTATAGGTGGACACTGCCCCAGCGTCGTTATCAGCCTCCATCACAATAAGCCCCGGCCCAACTACCACTAACAATAACAGTAGGCGTTGCTGCCACCTTGATTTCACCACCCTGTGCTTTACAGAAGAAATCTGCTGGCTAGGTACTGGGTTCTGCGACGTAGTCCTCATGACACCCTCCGTACCAGCGTATGGATGTAGGCAACTCTAACATCCACAACGGTGTGATCAACGCGTGCGCATGGCACTACGTTAGGTGCAGGGGATGAGATAACGGCGCGAGAAAATGTCGAGCTACGTCCACAATGATCGCAGGTATTGATGGGCGGCAATAGTGATAGCAGCCCATCGGTAATGGAGCATTTTGCACTCCCAGATAGGTTTGGTTCAACCCTGGATTCATGGGTCCAACTCGCGCACAATTGTCCATAAGCACCAATGCGCCATTTCATCTTTAGCATAGCAATCCCTCCAATCCTGTGTGGTGTCACCACAAAGAAGTAGTGTAAAGGTCGAGATTAGAGTAATGCCAAAGGTGTTAGCGATGGACCTGCCGGCAACGCTCTAACCAGCGATGAAGGGCGGTTGCCTGAAATTTCTTACCAGGTGAATGGATGAGGTAAATTCGGGCCCCACGCCTCTGTGTCGAAGCCGTGACACAAGAGCGCAGGGCCATTCTTAGTGAAGTGGACTGGCGCAGTCTAACGTGTAATCACGGCGATGTTTTACGGCCTCCGGAACTAGGAGGCTCCGTACTAGGAACCATTTTTTTTCTCCTGGTGCATTAGCCATTTGGAAGGTGGCAAATAAAAATGCCCTATTCCTGACGGGTGAAGGAATGGGCACAAATAATAGCTGGTTCACGTTGAATGAACTCAAAACTAGCATTTCCTCACTCGTCCAAGCTTAAGCACCGCGTACCGTAAGGGGCCGTAGCCCCAGCCACATTATGTTAACCCTTATGTCGGGAGAACCTGCTTCACCTGCGACACACGTCTCTAGACGGTGCGCGGCAGTGGCCTGTGTGAACGTGGTAACCTCGCCTACCGAGGACCAAATTGTTATCATCGACCCCTAAAAATGGATCGTGATAAAGGTAATATACCATTAATCAGAGCCAAGTGCAAGATTTGCTTTCGGTAAAATTGTCTGTGCAGGTCGGTCAGCCATTGTACTGCAACGCGTTTGCACACCTGCCCATGTGATAGGCCGCCTGACTGTGAGGTGCATCAATATCATGAAAGCAGTGTGTATCGACGCTGCCAGAATGGGCCGCGTGTTTGAACAACCCAACCCAAAAAGCGCGAGCAACTATGTTGTAGTACGAATCCTAGCAGCACCGATGTGTACGGAAGTAAGCAGTTGGATAAATGGCACACCCACTACGTCGCTGGGGCATGAGGCTGCCGGTGAGATTGTGGAGGTGCCGCAAAACTCGCGGCTGCGTGTGGGTGACCGCGTCGTCGTGATGCCGCAGAACGGATGCGGCACGTGCGACCTCTGCCTTGCAGGCGAGCATATCAGGTGCCAGTCACAACGGGATCTTCAGCGCGAAATGGGAAGCAACACCGGGAGGTCCACCTTTGCACAATATTGCATGCAACAAGACTGGTTGCTGTTCCCTGTGCCTGATGACATTCCAATACTCCATGCATCCATGGCGTGTTGCGGGCTTGGGCCAACGTTTAACGCCACGAGGCAGATGCAGCTAACCGCTGGGGACGTTCTTCTCATTTCTGGTCTGGGTGCGGTAGGCCTGGGAGGCGTCATAAACGGGGTATTACAGGGCGCACGGGTGATCGGTTTAGAATCCAATTCATGGCGCGCCAATCTGGCTCTCAAATTGGGAGCGGAGGCAGTTATAAACCCAAGCTCGCCAGATGCACTTTCACAGCTGATGGCGCTCACCGACGGCAAAGGTGCGGACAAGTCAATTGAGGCTAGTAGCGCCGATACGGCACCCGCCTTTCTTGTGACTGCTACTCGGGTGAATGGGCAGCTTACCACGGTAGGCTGGGGTGGTGCCATTAATGCTCGTGACGTGCTGCGCCGGGGTGTTACGGTGCGCGGAGCCTGGCACTGGAATCACCTAAGAGACGCTGCTGCAATGCGATCAACATTAAGACGAGCGGCTTCTCTGCTCAACCTGTATATCACCCACACCTTCCCCCTTACAAAAGTCCAGGATGCCTGGGCGGTGCAAGAAAGTGGACGGTGCGGGAAGGTTGTATTGCTGCCCTGGGATCAGTCATGACCGCCGCACATCTAGAAATTGGAGCGATTACTGTCACTGGCGTAATGTTCAGCCGTATACTCCTGTCAGTAGGTTCCCCTGGTATGCGACGCCGAAAGACATAGCACGATAATGTATGAACAATAACGCCCAGGCATATATTGAGCCGAGTACGTATTGGAGACTGCACGTTGAAGAGAATAACGTTCGCTGCCAGCCGCCCAACCAACACCACTTACTACACCGCATTGCCTGGCCCAGTGCGCTTACGTATCATATTCTGGGTGGGTTCAGTGCTGTTGCTTACTGCCCTTGCATGGCCGCACATTGCGCGAGCTCAAGCAATCATTACGCAATCCAGTCTGAATATGGCGGTTGTGGCTCAGGCCAAACAGAGAATTGGCCGCGCTGTGGGTGATGGATCTGACGTTACCTTGATAACCACCGTTTTGCGAGCTGCCGGCGCACAAACCGGATTTCAAGACTATCCCGCGGCAGGTGACCATGTGTGGGGCGTCTACTTAGGAAAGATGACCCCTGAGGCAAACGGCGTTCTAACCACGCTCGAATCCCCTGCTTACGATTGGCGGCCGGGTCGAGGATTATTGTGTCAGCCCGGTGATGTGCTTGAATTCACCGGAGTTCGAGTGCAGTCTGCGGATCGCCGAATTAAGTATATGCTTGATAATTTAGCGGCGGTGGTAACCGCTGTAAGCCCGCACGGTAGATATTGCCGATTTGTTACTCAGTCGGTCTCAAACAAGCTTGGTGCATCCCAAATCACCGTCTTCATGCCGAGCCTTGACAAAGGCACCATACGTGCTTTTCGCCCGGTTAGTTCACGTACCTCAGCATTAACCCGATCTAGTCGTTTGAACGCAAAACTCTTACGATTTTGCGTCGATAAGCTTGGAGTTCAGGTCAACGACGGCCAGTGCGCCATGCTTGTTCAGGTTGGGCTGGAGAAAATCGGTGCTGCAACGGGTTTTCGTGACGCACCGGACCGAGGCGATTACGTGTGGGGCGCGCTAGTGGCTACCATAACTGCCCACAGTGGGAAGATCACGATTAGCGTGCCGGCGTCACAAGCTTCGTTCGCTAGCAACTTGCCCAAGATTTTCGCACCCGGAAACATATTACAGCTACACGGTGTACATATCGTTGCACGCACCAGCCGCGCCCTGGTTGGGGAGGATGCCTCTCACCACACCGCCGTGGTTGAGGGATTCACCAGCGGAACGGACGTGGTGCACGTATTGGAGCAGAATTCCAATGGCAAATTGTATGTCACCCGGGGTTCTTATGAGCTTTCGGGCATGGTTGCTGGTACCATTCGAGTCTACCAGCCGCTCCCAAAATAGTCCAACAATCCCTTGCGGAGTTTGCCGCGTAAGCCAGTAACATGCGAACCTTGAACCTGCCGCGACCATAGTCATCCATGGAAACTAACACATGAAGACAACGTTGGCGACCGGTAATGACACCGCGTGAACAGACGAGCATGCATTTCATCCTCTAACATGCGGATTTTGTGGCACCAGTCGCATAGCATGCCAAAGTTTGTTGACCTTACCCGCCTCATAATGCTAGAATGCAGTGGATGTAAGAGAAAGAATACAATGCAATAGCATTTTATTGAATTTCCAACGGAGGATACCTGTCATGACTGTTAGAGTAGGAATAAACGGGTTTGGGCGAATTGGTCGCCTGGCTTTGCGCACAATCCTTGAGCGCAGCAGTGACGCCCTTGAAGTAGTAGCAATTAACGACCTTACAGATACTGCTACCAATGCGCACATGTTTCGTTATGACTCCACCTACGGCCCATTCACTGGCGAAGTCACCGCCGATGAAGGAACTTTTGCCGTTAATGGAAAGCCTATCACAGTATTTGCGGAACGCAATCCCGGCGACATTGCATGGGACAAGGCCGGTGTTGATATCGTCATCGAATCGACGGGCCTCTTCACCGACGCCACCAAAGCCGTAGCGCATCGCGAACACGGTGTTAAAAAAGTCATTATTTCTGCTCCTGCCAAAAACGAAGATATTACGATCGTTCTTGGCGTGAACCAGGACAAATACGACCCTGCTCAGCATCACGTCATTTCAAATGCTTCGTGTACGACAAATGGTCTTGCACCGGTTGCAAAATTCCTTAACGACAGGTTCGGCATTGAGAAGGGCCTTCTCACCACCGTCCACGCCTACACGAACTCCCAGAGACTGCAGGACACTGCCAGCAAGGATCTTCGTGATGCACGAGCAGCTGCACAGAATATCGTTCCCGCAGGCACCGGCGCTGCGCGAGCTGTCGGACTTGTGATTCCTGAGTTAAAGGGTAAGTTCCACGGCATGGCGTTCCGGGTGCCCACACCGACCGTGTCCGTCGTCGACTTCACAGCGCTTCTTGGGCGCGATGCGTCCGTTGATGAGATCAATGCGGTGGCCAAGGAATACGCGGACGGTCCAATGAAGGGGATACTGCAGTATTGCGAGCTGCCGCTTGTCTCAACTGACCTGAAGGGAAGCACGTTTTCCTCAATCTACTCATCAATCGACACCGTAGCAGTTGGTGGAAATCTTGTTAAGGTAGTTGCCTGGTATGACAACGAATGGGGCTATGCCAGCAGAATAGCCGACATCACTAAGTTCATCGCTAGCCGAGGCCTCTAGTCGGGTAGTTTGAAAGAGTGGCGTCCTCATAGAGGGCGCTGCTCTTTTGTTTTGGATATGTAAAATAGACTGGATTAAATCGATATGAATAAGAAGACCATTCGCGACGTCGATGTTCGTGGCAAGAGAGTTCTATGCCGAGTAGATTTTAACGTACCTCAAGATGAAAATGGTGCAATTACAGATGACACGCGTATCACTGCAGCACTTCCTACTATCCAATACCTCTTGCAAAATGGTGCTCGTCTACTTTTAGTCAGCCACCTTGGTAGGCCCAAAGGAAACACCCCTAAATATACGCTCGCGCCTGTGGCAGCACGACTTACTGAATTGCTGGGTCAACCGGTAACGCTGCAGCCCGATTGTATCGGTCCCCAGGTTGCAGCCGCAGCTACCGCGCTTAAGGATGGGGAAGTTACTCTTCTGGAGAATGTGCGGTTTTACCCTGAAGAGGAAAAGAATGACCCTGAGTTTGCATCCAGCCTGGCATCCATTGCCGAACTTTTTGTTAATGACGCCTTCGGAACTGCACATCGCGCGCACGCTTCTACCGAAGGGGTGGCTCACCACCTACCTGCCGTAGCTGGGTTTCTCATGCAAAAGGAACTGGACTATCTTGGCGCGGCTTTGGAAAGTCCTGCACGACCTTTCGTAGCCATTCTTGGCGGAGCAAAAGTTAAGGACAAGATTGGTGTGATCAAGCAGTTGCTCACCAAGGTAGACACTCTCATCATTGGTGGGGGTATGGCATACACGTTCCTCAAAGCTCAAGGTTACGAGATTGGCGATTCACTCCTCGACGCCGCGAACCTGGACTTCTGCAAGGATGTGTTATCAAACTCCACGGGCAAACTTCTGTTGCCAACAGATATCGTCATAACTGATCACAATCCCTTTCAGGATGGTGAAGCGGCCTGTAACACGCGAACCGTACCTGCAACGGAAATTCCCACCGGCTGGGAAGGTGCTGACATTGGTCCGGACACCGTCCAGGCCTTTTCTAAGGTGGTAAGCACCGCGGGTACCGTCGTATGGAATGGCCCAATGGGCATCTTTGAATTTGAGAAGTTTGCATCGGGCACAAAAGCCGTGGCGGAAGCGCTTGGAAGGA
>JAJYCW010000083.1 GCA_021777995.1 bacterium | reverse complement strand
GGAAAAAGTCGCTCGTGAGCGTATGAACAGTCAGGAAATGAAGCCACAGGAGATCATTTCGGTCAAACCGATTGCGGCGTCTATTAAGAGCTTTTTCGGCTCGTCGCAGCTGTCGCAGTTCATGGACCAGACCAACCCGCTTTCGGAACTCACTGTTAAGCGGCGTCTCTCGGCGCTTGGCCCGGGAGGTCTTTCACGCCAGAGTGCAAAGCTTGAAGTGCGCGACGTGCACCACAGCCACTATGGTAGGATTTGCCCCATTGAGACTCCCGAAGGTCCGAATATCGGACTCATCAACTCGCTGGCTGTTTATGGTAGAGTGGACGAATATGGTTTCCTTGAGACACCGTTCCGCAAGGTAGATCATGGCCGCGTCACCGATGAGATTACCTGGATGACAGCGGATATGGATAATCACTACCATATCGCCCCTGCAAACAGTCCTTTGAACGAAGACGGTACCTTCAAGGACGAACTCGTTCAGGTGCGGTTTGAAGAAGGTTATCCCTTTATCTCGCCGCGTCAGGTGGACTTTATCGATATCGCGCCCGTACAGTTGATCTCCATTGCAACAGCGATGATTCCATTTATCGAGAACGACGAAGCAACGCGCGCACTCATGGGCGCAAACATGCAGAAACAGGCAGTGCCTACCCTGCGGCCCGATGCTCCGTTAGTTAAAACCGGTATGGAGCGGCGGAGTGCTCTCGATTCGGGTGCCGTAATCACTGCACGCCGTAGCGGAATAGTTACGAGAGTTACAGCGGACCAGGTGGACGTTACTACGAGTTCCGGCCGCGTCGACTCCTATCGGCTTATCAATATGCTAAGGTCGAACGCTAGCACCTGTATAACTCAGCGCCCCATTGTTAACAAGGGCCAGAGAGTGGTTCAGGGGCAGGTTCTTACTGATGGACCGTGCACCGATCTCGGCGAGCTTGCACTAGGGCAGAACGTTCTGGTTGCGTTTGTCTCCTGGGGTGGTTACAACTATGAAGACGCCATTCTGCTCTCCGAACGGCTGGTGACCGATGACGTGTTTACCTCCATTCATATTGAAGAGCAAGATAAAGAGGCGCGTGACACCAAGATTGGACCCGAGGAGATCACTCGCGATATTCCCAACGTGGGCGAGGAGATGCTTCGCGATCTTGACGAGGACGGCATCGTTAGGATAGGCGCGGAGGTTGGGCCCGAGGATATTCTAGTTGGGGAAGTGGCACCTAAAGGTCAAGGCGAACTTACTGCGGAAGAGCGACTTATCATCGCCATCTTCGGCCGCCGTGCGGAAGAGACGCGCGACGTATCGCTGCGTGTTTCCCATGGCAGCGGTGGCAGGGTTGTGGACGTAAAGGTCTTCAGCCGATTCAAGTACATCGGTGCACGTGACAAGCGCATTTACCACTTCTGCAAAAAGCCCGAAACCAATATTAGGGATAGCCAGGATGGCGATCTGGTAAGGCAGACTGCAGACGATCTGCCGGCTGGCGTCAACATGCTTGTGCGCGTTTACCTTGCACAGAAGCGCAAGATCATGGAAGGCGATAAGATGGCGGGTCGCCACGGAAATAAAGGTGTTATTTCCAAGATCCTGCCCGTGGAGGATATGCCTTTCCTTCCTACCGGTCAACCCGTCGACATCGTTCTTAACCCACTTGGGGTTCCGTCCCGTATGAACATCGGGCAGATCCTTGAAACGCACCTTGGGTATGTTGGCCGGCATCTGGACTGTTCATTCGTCAACCCTGCATTTGAGGCGATGACGGAGGCCGAAATCGTTGAGCAGATGGAGCGGCTTGCTGCCCATTTTCGTCATCAAACGATAGAACAGTTTGTGAATAGCGAGCTCGACCTCTCTATGGTGTTTCCGGCGAGCGCGACACCCGACGAGATGCTGCAAGAGATCGGTAAGCGTCTGGCAGATATCGACGGCGACCAACTCGAGGAGATCACTCGAATTCTCGCGGTGATACCGTCTGAAACCCGCGAGCAGACAGAGACAAACGTGCTTGCCAAGATCAGGGAAAATGCATGGGCGCGCGTTGGGTTCGACCCGCAATCCGGTAAAACGCGATTGCGTGACGGGCTCTCTGGCGAGTACTTTGACATGCCTGTTACCGTAGGCGTTATCTACATGCTGAAGCTTGCGCACCTTGTGGATGATAAGATACACGCTCGATCTACGGGGCCATACTCTTTAGTAACGCAGCAGCCACTGGGTGGTAAAGCACAGTTTGGTGGTCAGAGGTTTGGTGAAATGGAAGTGTGGGCACTAGAAGCCTACGGCGCAGCGTATACTCTGCAAGAGATACTCACCATTAAATCAGACGACGTACTTGGCCGTGTTAAAACCTATGAGTCCATCGTTAAAGGTGATACCATTCTCGATCCCGGCGTTCCCGAATCGTTCAAGATTCTCGTCAACGAGCTTCAGAGCCTGGGGCTTAAGGTTACGGTTCTTGATGATCAGGATCGCGAAATAGATCTTCGAGACCGTGAGGACGATATTGATCCACGAGAAGATCCGGTGAAGGCTGCCGCCCGCCGGCATTCCCGCACAATGCGTGTCACTGATGACGAGAATATGTTCTAGCTCAGTTGTTTTGACCCTGTATAGCCCCAAAGGCATGTGTCTCTTGGGGCTCTCACTTTCGCGTTTCTCGACCCTGGAGGAGAAGCCATTATGGCGGATGCCAGCACGTTTGCTAAAATTAAAATTGGAATTGCTTCACCGGAGGAAATTCGTAACTGGTCATTTGGTGAAGTTAAGAAGCCGGAAACAATTAACTACCGTACGTTCAAGCCTGAACGCGACGGACTTTTTTGTGAAAGGATATTTGGGCCGGTCAAGGACTGGGAATGCCATTGCGGTCGCTACAAGAAGGTAAAGCACAAAGGCATCACGTGTGACCGGTGCGGCGTAGAAGTCACGCGCAGTAAAGTTCGCCGAGAACGCATGGGCCACATTGAGCTCGTTGCGCCGGTCGCACACATCTGGTATCACAAAAATCAACCGAGTCCGTTAAGTCTTATTCTGGATATCAGCTCTAAGCTAATTGAGCGCGTGCTTTACTTCCAGTCCTACATTGTAACGCGCGTTGACAAAGAGAAGATTACCGCATCCTATGGAGATATTCGCCGCGAGGTCGATATTGAAATCGCGCAGCTGCAGGTAGAAAAATCGGAAACAGCCGACCGCATGCGCCGGGATTTCAACAAGCGTGTGCAAAACCATCGCAATCCAAATCCGGAGCCCGTCGAGGAACAGCCGTTAGACGATGATGCCGAGCCTAGCGACGATGAGCTCATCGTAGGTGGGTTTCTGGATTACGACAACCTGGATAGCACCAACGAATATTGGGATGATGAAACGGTTGCCCGTAAGGAAGCTAACCTTGTCGACAGCATTCGCCAGGCAGAGAATGATGTAGATGAGCGCATTGAGCGATTGCTGCAGGCAGCCGAGCAGATGGAAAAGCTGGAACCAAAGCAGCTAATTTCCGAAGATCAGTTTCGTGCTATCGAACACCTGGTAGATGTACTGGCAAGTCGTATCGACGACAGCTGGCGCAATGCGGTGGAAGCAGGTCTTGGTGCAGCCGCAATACGTGATTTGCTGGTGGAAATCGACCTTGATACCATGTCGCGCGAGTTGCGGGTACAGATTGCGAACACTCAGGGGCCACGTCGGCTTCGGCTTTTGAAGCGCCTGGAGATGGCCGAGGCATTTATCGCCTCGAGGACTCGACCCGAGTGGATGATTATGGAGGCGGTGCCAGTCATCTCCCCTGAGCTGCGCCCTATGGTGCAGTTGGAAGGCGGCCGGTTCGCTACGTCAGACCTCAACGATCTCTATCGACGTATCATCAACCGAAACAACCGGTTGAAGCGCATCACGGAAATTCGGGCGCCAGAATCGATTGTCAACCATGAAAAGCGTCTGCTGCAAGAAGCGGTTGATGCCCTCATTGACAACGCAAAGCGTCAGCGACCGGTAACAGCCAGTAACAATAGGCCGTTAAAATCGCTCTCGGAACTTCTCAAGGGTAAAGAAGGTCGCTTCCGCAAAAACCTGCTCGGCAAGCGCGTTGACTATTCTGGCCGATCGGTTATCGTTGTGGGGCCGTATCTCAAACTTCACCAGTGTGGGCTGCCAAAAGAGATGGCATTAGAGCTATTCAAGCCCTTCGTCATGAAGACGCTGGTGGGCCGTGGATACACTAATAACATCAAAGCCGCCAAGAAGATGATCGAGAAAGCCCGGCCAGAGGTTTGGGATGCACTCGAAGAGGTCATCCGCGAGCACCCGGTTCTGTTGAACCGTGCACCGACGCTTCACAGGCTTGGTATCCAGGCTTTCGAACCAGTGCTGGTAGACGGCAAAGCTATTCAAGTTCATCCACTTGTTTGTCACGCATTCAATGCGGACTTTGATGGTGATATGATGGCTGTGCATGTTCCGCTTTCTGCGTATGCTCAGGCGGAAGCACGCATTTTGATGCTCTCATCGAACAACCTGTTTAGCCCTGCAAATGGTGGACCTATTGTTGCGCCTGTACAGGACATTATTCTTGGTGCCTACTACCTGACCATGATGAAGGCGCTTGACGAGTCAGAAGTGCCCGCAAGGCGGGTATATGCGTCAGCTGAGGAGGCCATGTTGGCCTACAGCGTTGGTGACCTGGGGCTTCATGATCCTATTGCTGTGAAACTCCCGCACCGAATGTCGCTTGAGGCAGAGGCAGAGGTGCGCGACGAGGTAGTGGGGCTGGTTTGGCGCCGCGACGAGGATGGCGAAAACGGGCGGTGGACCTATCGCTCGCCAGATGGCATCGTTAACGTGCCGCCGGACGAGGTGCATATAGCCGCTGGAAAGCGGTGCACCACCGTTGGTCGTCTGATTTTTGCACAGATTCTGCCGGAGCGGTTGAAGTACACAGACCGCTATCTGTTGAGGACGATGAACAAGAAAGCGATCTCAACAGTCGTTTCTGATGTGTACGAGACACACGGCAAAGAGTGCACGATCAAATTTCTTGATGAATTGAAGGATATCGGGTTCAAATATGCCATGAAGGGCGGTGTAAGCATCGCCATCACCGACATGGACAGCCCGATGAAGCGCCATGAAATCATCACTGAAACTGAGCAGAAGGTGCGTACGGCGAACCGCCAGTACAGCCGTGGTCAGCTGTCGCAGGCAGAACGAAAATCGAAGGTGCTGGAACTCTGGCTGAAGGCTGCCGAGGACGTTGCTGGCGCAATCATGGAAGGCATCGAGCAGTATAATCCGATCTACATCATCACAGATTCGGGTGCTCGTGGCTCTACCAAACAGGTTACGCAGCTTTCTGGTATGCGTGGTCTAATGACTGACCCGTTCGGTAACCTCATTGAGGAACTGCCGATTAAATCTAACTTCCACGAAGGTCTAAGCGTTCTCGAGTTCTTTGTGTCAACTCACGGTGCCCGAAAGGGTATGGCAGATACGGCACTGAGAACGGCAGACGCTGGTTACCTTACGCGTAAGCTTGTGGACGTAGCCCAGGATATGATCATTCGTGACGTGGACTGCGGTACCACCAACGGCCTGGACATGAGTGAAATCATGGAGGGCGGTGAGGTTCTTGAGCGGGTAAGTGAACGGATACGTGGCCGGTACCCAACATTCGATCTCATTCACCCTATCACCAACGAGTTGCTGGTTCCTGCTAACACGGATATTCCAGATATCATTGCACGCATGCTTGACGATGTTCGCATCTGCAAAGACGACATTGTTGAAATGGAAACCGGGAATGTGGTGTACCGCAAGGGTGATGCGATCTATATGAAAGAGGTCGCCTCGCTACTCGACCGCGGCGTTCGCCGTGCAGGAGCACTAAGGCCCGACAAATCTGCAGACAGTCATACGGATATCACGACCTCAATGAAGGTCCGCGTTCGGTCTGTCCTTACCTGTGAACTCCGCCAGGGAATCTGTGCGTGCTGCTATGGCCGCGACCTCGCCAACGGTCGGTTGGTAGATATTGGTGTTGCCGTTGGTATCGTCGCTGCACAGTCTATTGGTGAGCCTGGTACCCAGCTGACGATGCGTACGTTCCACACCGGTGGCATCGCCGGCAAGGACCTTACCGGTGACAAACGAACTAACAAATCCAAGCGGCGATCGATGCAAGAAGTCCTGCTCGATGACATGCAGCGTGGTGTGGTTAACTTCGACAATGTAGAGGGAACCGAACGCGAGCGCAACAGGGCTATTCAGTCGGTTCTTAAGGTGTTAGAGGACCCGTCTCGAGGGCTTAACCGCGTTACCGAGTTGTTTGAGGCGCGCAAACCGAAAGGTGAGGCGATCGTTACCACAGTTGCTGGTCACATTGCCGAAATCCAGACGGGTGGTCTTCGAAACGTCGTCATCCATACTCAGGCGGAACTTGATGAGACGTTGGCCCATCAAGGACTGGGTACAGATGCCATCGCAGCTGAGGATATCTTCGCGGGCGGCGAGGGAGTTGGTGATCCCATCGTGAAGGCCGGCGAGCAGATAACTGACCGCCACCTGCGCAAGATCGTCTCAGCTGGTATAACGCACGTACTGCTGAAGCGTACGTATATGGTTCCTTACCGCGGAGAGATTCCGGTAGAGAAGGGGCAGTACGTACAACCTGGCGACCCGCTAACGTACGGTCCGCTTAACCCGCAGACCGTCCTTACACTGCAGGGCGTTCAAGGTGTACAGGAGTACCTCGTCCGGGAAATTCAGTCGGTGTACAAGGGCCAGGGCGTAGACATCAACGACAAACACATTGAGGTAATTGTTCGTCAGATGCTGCGCAAGCGCAAGGTTCGTCACCCTGGTGACAGTCGCTTCCTGATGGGGCAGATCGTCGACAAGTTTGTATTTGAAGACGAGAACACCCGTGTACGCAATATAGGCGGTACCGAGGCAACGGCTGATTGGGTACTGTTTGGAATTGCCGAGGCATCGCTCAGCACCGAGTCGTTCCTGTCTGCAGCGTCCTTCCAGAAGACCACCAGGGTTCTTACCGAGGCTGCTGTACGAGGTAAGCGTGACGAACTCATCGGGTTGAAAGAGAACGTCATTATTGGACGGCTAATTCCGGCTGGTACCGGCCTTGCATACTATCGCAGCCTGGAGCCTGCACTTCCCGATGGCACGACCATTCAGGTTGACCTTCCGCGACCAAGCCGGACTGTATCTCTTGAGAGCGATCTTGAGAAGTTTAAGGAGATACCGGCAGTAATCGTGGACGACTCAGTGACAATTGAGGAGGCCGATACCTTCCGCTCTATTCCAACTCAAGAGCTGGATCCTGTGGTGGTCGCAGAGGAGAAACGTACTACTGGTACAAGTGGCCTTGAGCTGCTAGACCAGAATCTGCCTACTCCAGCTGCAGTACCAGATGAGGACGATGAAGACGGCGAATAGTCCCGTCTAAGTGGTAGCCAAATGTGGGGGTCCGCACGTGCAATTGATTGTACATGCGGACCCTCTTGTACCTCACACGAATTTCCTCGACGCTAAGAAAAAAGCGCAATGTGCGCAACCTGGGTGCCGATCTGTATCTTCGCAACTGTACTGCCCCTAGTTGACAAAGCTGTCGGCGCGTCCAAGGAACGACACCACCCCTGTAATCCCCGTATTTGACTTACAGCCCGTTTACGGGTATCATTTATCGCGTTTGAGAGCATAGCTCAGTCGGTAGAGCAACGCCCTTTTAAGGCGTGGGTCCTGGGTTCGAGTCCCAGTGCTCTCATCTCAAACTTCACGCCTCCAAACATGTATCCTCTTCGTGCGGCATCTCTTATTCCTCTTTCAGATAACAACAACCATTCATCGACCCATTGCGTATCCTGGACGGACACACCTGTCTGTGTAGACAGGTGTAGCATGCGTGCGTACAGGTTACAGTGCGTTCTGCATGAATCTAGCAAGCCATTTTCAAACTACTGCGCGGCTTACAGTGCGTAAATAGCATGCAATGGTATTCCACGCCAATAATTGGAACAGTTAAATGTTGCCGGTCGTAATATTAACCAGTTAACTAATTCTCTTGCAAGTGGTACTTATTCTATGGAGATGTCATGTCTGTACTGAATTCGCATTCGTCCCCACCACAAACTCGTGATGAGGTACATGAGCGACTGACTACTTATGCACCGGCTGGTTGCTCACAGGCCGTGTGTTCAATGGAGGCACTGGTCTGGTTGCTTCGCGCCAATTCTGCAGTTCACGAAGCGCTCAATGAGAATCTCCATCCGTATGGCATATCGCTGGCACAATACAACCTTCTGGCTGTGCTTAAGCACGTTCAAGGCCATCGGCTTCCTATGTCTGAAATTGGTGCACGAATGCACGTGACGCGAACGAACATCACGAAACTGGCAGATGGGCTTGAAAAAGCTGGTTACCTAACACGCGTGCATTGTGCCGATGACAGGCGGGTGGTGTATGCCGAACTAAGTGACTTGGCACTGGAACTCATGGGACGCATTGCACCCATTCAGTGGCAGTTTAATGAAATGCTTTGGAGCGATCTTAGCAAAGAAGAGTGCAGAACGGTGGCTGAACTGTTGTGCAAACTAGAGTCGAGTGTTATCAATGCGCGTCACCGAAGTGAGACGAACAGCTAACGACTAAGGCTGCTTACTTCAATATTAACCCCGAGATCACCGTGTGTCAAGCCCGGTAGGACTCGTGGGAAAGGGTAACTGAAAGATGGCTGATACGATAGAATCCGGGACCGCGGGCGAGCAAAAGAATCCTGGTACCTCCTCGCCCGCTCCGATAGCTGTTCCTCGCCCGCACAACGCTTCTGCGGCAGGCCACGCAGATTCCGGCAACCGCGGTACAGAAAAGCAGCGGAAGCGCAACCCTGTTGCCATTGGCATAGTTGTGGTGGCAATTCTGGTACTTGGCATTCTGGGATATCGGTATTGGGCATTCGCATCGGTTCATGCATCGACCGATGATGCCTACCTCACTACTAACGTCGCACAGGTCACTCCTCAAGTGGCAGGTACTGTACAGCAGATACTTGTGAACGAGAACGAGCGCGTGAAAAAGGGTCAGCTGTTAGCCGTCCTAGACGACTCGACCTACAAGGCTGCGGTTGCCCAGGCACAGGCCAATCTTTATCAGGCTGAGGCGGGTGCCGAAGGTGCCAGTGTAGGTGTAAATCTTACACAGGCCCAGAGCAGTGCAACTGTTTTCGGAGCCCACGGAGGCGTGCAGGCTGCGCGTAGCAGCGTAGCCACAGCTCAAGCCGATGTCGTTCGGAACGAGGCTGCACTGGCGGCCGCAGGAGCTGGAGTTTCTACTGCTCAATCGCAGGTCACCGTTGCTCGCGCTTCTGTCGCAGCCGCCCGGGCAGCGCTGGCGAGGGCGGAGCAGGACGTCACCGCGGGAAGGGCAAAACTGGCAACAGCACAGGCAGGGGTTCAGTCTGCTCAGTCCGAGATTACTGCTGCTCAGGCAAACGCCGCGCGCGCATCCGCTGACGATAGAAGGTATCTCATTCTCCTGCGCGAGGATGTCATTGCTGCCCAGCAGTATGAGGCTGTTCACTCTGCAGCGATTGCCGCGGCATCTCAATTATCAGTGGCTCAACAGGGCCTCGTGCAGGCCAAGGCGAATGTCGCACAACGTGGAGCAGAGCTCGCATCGGCACTGCAGGAGATACAGGCGGCCAAGGCTACGCTTGCGATGAAACAGGCGGACCTTAGCTCCGCGCAATCCGGTGTGGCGGCCGCTAAAGGAAACCAAGGGCAGGCTGCAGCCGCTGTGCAAGCCGCCCAACATATGGTGCAAACGTATCAGGCAGGTGTAACGCAGGCAGCTGCACAGTTACAGGAGGCAGACACTGCGCCTGAGAAGGTAGCAGTTCAACGCGCCGCAGTCGCTACAGCCAAGGCGCGAATTGAGCAGGCAAAAGCCGCGCTGCACACGGCAGAAATCAACTTACAGCGCACGCGTCTCTATGCACCATTCGATGGGCGAGTAAGCAAGAAAACTGCTCAATTAGGTGAACAGGTAGCGCCAGGACAGTCTCTTATGGCTCTTGTTCCAGATAATGACCTTTTCGTACAGGCAAATTTCAAAGAAACGCAGATCGAACACATGCACCCTGGGCAGAAAGTTGACATTGAGGTAGATACGTTCCCAGGCATAACGTTCAAGGGTGTGGTTCAGTCCATCTCGCCAGGAACCGGCTCAACATTCACCTTGTTGCCGCCCGATAACTCTACCGGCAACTTTACAAAGGTTGTGCAGCGGGTTCCCGTGAAGGTGATCTTTGATCCAAAACAGGAACACCTGGAGAAATTGAGGGCAGGACTTTCGGCATCGGTTACCGTGTCACTTCGATAGTGGCCCACAACGACCAGCGCGGTGTTATCTTGCACCTAGCTGGTCGTTTTTTGTTTGTAATTTTGCATGTTCCGATGGCGCTTGGGTTCGTTCGGTTGTCCGTATGGGGTTGGAGTCACTGTTTACCAGTATCTCCATTGGTGTGAGTGCAAGATCCAGAGACCCAGTGCAAGATTGGTCACGATGTGGGCAGTGATAGATGCCGAAAGGCTCCTGGTTCTTTTGTAAACGGCTGTGTAGAGAATTGCACAGACAAATGCCGATAGCCACTCGGTGTGGGCTATCCCAAATGCGATACTGGCAGAGCAAATAGGACCCCACCCGACTCGGGCTATATCTACCTTTAAGAACTGGCCGTCACGGCTGGCAATGTACCTTACCAGAAACGAACGCCACAGTAACTCTTCGACCACGGGTGTAAGCACACTGAGGCCGAATAAACGAATTGCAAGGAAAGCATAGAGCGTGGTTCCTGCATGTCCGGCCGCGAATGGATCATACGCGTCGCGACTACCAGTAAAATGGAACGGCGTTAGCTGATCCAGGGGTATCCAGAAGGCGAAGACAATCAGTCCCACCGCTGCTCCAAAAGCAATTGCCGTAGCAGACCACTTGATATCGCGAAACACTTTTCTATACCAGACAAGCACGAGACTTACCAGGACAACGCCAAAAGAGTAGATGTAAGGGTACACCGGTTTCGGTAGATAGGGTGCAGTGGTCGCGACAGCAAGCATTACAATGCCAGGGAGGCAGTAGGCGCGCCAGTCTTGTCCGTTGTCCTGGGTGGAAGTTGCCATGTTAGTCGCTGGTAGACGCAGTCAACTGTTTACTGCCAGTACCTAACGCAAGCTTGGAAATTGCCTGACCGTAAAATGGGCAGGGCAGAACAATCCAATGTGGTGGCCCCTCGTGCAACGCGCGTCCCAAGCCAATCAGACCCCAGTCCGATAGGCGCTCGAGTACATAGGTCATGATAAGAAGGTCGTGAGGGTCCTTTGGAAAGAGGATGTTAAACGAAAGACCAGCTTGGCTGCTGCTTCTACCCGGGTTGCCCGTGGTTATGTCAACGGTGGGCAGTCCTAGGCCACCCTCGTTATGGTAATTATTCATGATTAACCTAAGCGCGGAGGCGGCTATTGGCCGTAGTGCATTGGCAGTCGTGGCTCTTTTATTCTGCGCATAGTAACGGCATGTCGATTGAGTGCATGGTGATTGCACCAGAACTCCTGCTGCTACGCCTTGTGTCACCATTTTGTCACCTTGAAATCGATAAACATCAGCGTTGTTCCCGTACCACAATTGCAGTAGCCGGTGTGGTGCGGTAGTGACGGACGGACTTTGATCGATAATCTTGGGAATAAGGTCGACAGCGGCAAGGATTTTCCACCAGTAGTGCCGGTCATCATCACCGCGGCTATAGAGGTACCCAAACGCCTTCACATTCTGCTTGGGCGTACAGTTGAGATAGACATCACCAAACGATATTTTGGGGTGATGCCGGTCACCAAGAATGATATTTGCCGGTGAGGCCGATGCCCGCTGACTGTAGAGCCGAAGGAGCCGCGTAACTCCAGCTTCACCGCCATGGTAAGCTTGAAACAGCCAATCAACCGCAGGAAATCGATGTACCAGGCCAAGCAGATAGCGTGTCTGTGCAAAAATGCTAAGTTCTGGATTAAATCGCTGGTCGATCTTTGCGCGTTGTGCCTCCAGATCAGCAATGCGCAGGGCGATCTGCTCTGTGTTGGGTAGCGATGGATTGGTAGCTCCAGCCGATTGTCCCGATTGCTTGGCGGAAGCTGCACCGCCTTTGGGCCCAGACGACAAGGCGAGTGATCCGTGCAAACTGGCCTCTAATCTTACAATCTCTTTAGTGAGTGCGGTCGACTTTGAAAGGTCAACCTTGAGGCCCGCGCGTGTTGCCGAGTCCGGCATCCATTGGGCCACCCCGCAGGCGCCTGCAGTTGAAATTGCATTTGCATCATCACCGCTTTCCAGAAATAGATCGGCAGCCTGTACTTGCTTCCATCGTTCCTGCATTTGTGAAAACGAGACACCGGTAAACCGGGCGAGCTGTTTTATCTCTTTGCTCACACCGGGTTGGGTTTCGGCTTGCCGCAAGATACCGTCTACCTGGATAAGCCGTGCAGGTGTTTCACTCGTTACAGATTGGGCTAGCAGTGCGTTATGCCAACGTGCTATGGCTGCACTCTCTTTTTGAGCTTTCGTATTGAACGGTGGCACCGGCAGATTATCCGGTGGGAGTTTGGCAGTAATCGCTGTTACAACGTGAGGTTTGGGGTGTGAGCAGCCGGGTAGAAGTGCACTAACTGCAAGAACGAGAGCAATGCTCGGAATGCGGCGTACGATTGGCATCAACTTTCCTTGCACCACAGATATGGGTGGAGGGAGAGCCTCCACCCATAGTGACGAGGGACATTAGGGAAACTAGAACAGGAACCCGGACGGTAGCCCGTTAGGGAATAGACCAGCAAACGTAGGATCTGGATACGTAGCCTGTGAGATAATAGGGAAGCCGTTCGTATCCAGTGGATAGGTTGGCGCTAGCGTCTTGAGGTCGGCCGGAGGACTAGCAAACCAGGCAGCGAGGTCGATGGTCACCGAAACGAAGGTAGGCGTGCTTCCGGATTGGCTTACAAAGGAAGTGGATCCACCCCCGTTGTAGAACGCCCTCAGCCCGTCGTCGCCATGTCCGGATCCAATAATGTCTCCCCGAGTAACTCCAGTGCTTCGAGCCTGCGGATGGAAGATATCGGGCGCTCCTACTGGCTGAGGCGCCTGCACCGTTACTGGTCCCGTGGGCAGTTTCTGCAAAATGGGCAGTACCTGTGTCTGAATTTGAGTGAGCGCTGCATTAACGGTGGTGGAATTCGGAACGAGATATCCACCACTTCCGTCGGCCGGCCGGGCAAGAACACCACTAATGCCCGCCGCCTCCTCAATTGCCTCCCCCTGTAGTGCGCTTTTGGCTGTGGCCATATATGAGGGATCCCGCAGCGTTAGATAGGGACTGGCTGGCAGATATTCGTTTGGCTCAAGCTTTCCATCGTGGTTGAGGTCAACCGGTACCGATGGGAGAAACACTGCTGGAAGCAGGCTGGAGGATGTTGAATTGGTTACGCTTCTTATGTAGGCTAGCGAAAGGGACAACTGGGTTCTTAACGAGTCCACGTACGCGTGGAACAGTTGAACTTCCGGTAGGCCAACCACCGCGGTGCTGCCATTTGGCAGTGTGATACTACCCGTAAACGAGGGCACGGCCTCTATTGCCGTCAATTGTTGATCGACCAAATTAAGTTGCGTCAGCTCCTGCTCACGCCCCGTAACATTGTCGGTTTCGTAGCCAAAATAGGGCATTAACCCGAATCTCAAATCCGTGACAGGTGCAAGGGCTCTCAGCAACTGTAGAGGGTTGGTTCCCGATATGCCAAGATTCCAAAACAACCCGGCCACATAGTTGGGTGCCGAACCGGTGGCACTACCATTGTAGCCCACTGGCTCTGCAGTCTCGCTGGACGAGTAGCTCGCAGTGGTTGTAACACCACCGGTTACACCTGGGGGTGGCGGAGGCGGACCAATACCGCTGCTTCCGCCTGTGGACGATGTCGCTGGAGCTGGAGTGGAGGAGCCATCAATTTCCTGCGAGACCAGACCGGCGAGGCACACCGCAGCGCCAAAATTGGCCTGAGGATCATTGGGACTCTGCTGCAGGGCCGTTTGGAAGAGGCTAAGCGCTGATTGCAGCGAAGTTGGGGTAACCGATGTCGAACCGCTTGATAAGCTATTGAGCGCTGAACGACCTGCCGTAAGGGCCGATGTACCGCCGCCGCCAGAGCCACCACCGCAGCCAGTAAGCACTACTGCGAGTGTGGCCAGTGACAACCATCCTGTTTTCATTTTCATTCCCTGCCTCCTCAAGGCAACCTAAAGTTCAATATAGTTCGGGGGGAAGTTCCGATTATGCGGGGGGTTGCCGGTACGGGCTACTCACCTATTCAATTTTGAGACGCGATATTATAGCACCGTTAGCACAATGTTTCACAAAGGCTGGTGGAAAGGTTTGTGCGCAAGTGACTTCAATCTAGCTCAGCTGTTCTACGCGCCAATTCGGTAATCTGGTTGTGGGCACTAAGTGGCCCTAGTGTACATCCTCGGCTACCGGAAAAAGTGCAGATCTGTCAGGTTTTTGCCCACATGATCACAAGGTATGCTAACCTATACCAATGTAATACCACTCAATTGCTTATGAATTTATTTGCAATGACGCTAAAACGCTGATGCCTTGAAGCATGTGTGAATTATAATTGTACAGAGAGAGTTGCTGCACATTGTTGTAATACACCGTGGAAGCATGGCCACCAAATGAGGGTACACACATGCCAGATACTCGAAGAATTTTAGTAACAGGGGCAACCGGATATGTTGGCGGCCGCCTGGTACCGATTCTGCTGGGCCGTGGGGATCGCGTTAGGTGTATGGTTCGCGATCCGAGAATGCTGAAAAACCGGTGGAGTGACCTTGCTGCTGACCCATGGAATCTGGAAGTGGTTCAAGGGGATGTATTGGCACCAGAAACTCTCCCACAGGCGCTAGAGGGTGTTCATACAGCCTATTATCTAATCCACGCAATGACCGCAGGGGAACGAGGATTCGAACAACGGGACAGGCTTGGAGCAGAGGCATTCGGGACAATAGCAGCGCAGGCAGGTGTCAAACGCATCATCTATCTGGGCGGATTAGGCAGCCGCATGGCGGGAACCAGTCCGCATCTGCATAGCAGGCATGAAACTGGAGACATATTGCGCCAGAGCGGCGTTCCTGTAACCGAATTGCGCGCTGCGATGATTGTTGGCAGTGGAAGTGCTTCCTTCGAGATGCTAAGAAACCTTACCGAGAGACTGCCAGTCATGGTGTGTCCGCGGTGGATAGATACGCGTACCCAGCCGATCTTCATTCGAGACGCTCTCGCTTACCTCGCGGAAGCCGTGAACGTGCCGGAGACAGCCGGCTGCATTATCGATATTGGCGGTCCAGATGTGATTAGTTACCGGCAGATGATGCAAATATACGCCGAGGTGAAGGGCATTCATCACTTTGCAGTAGCTGTGCCATTGCTCACGCCTCGATTTTCAGCCTATTGGTGCAACTGGTTTACCCCTGTACCAGCGAGCGTTGCCTTCCCTCTCATCGAGGGGCTGAAGTTTGAAACTGTGTGCGAAAATCGACTTGCTGAGGATCTTATGCCAGGCGTGCCTCGCACGCCATTTAAAGATGCCATTCGATTGGCGTTGCTGGCGATTGACGAAGAGCGTGTGCCAACGCGTTGGAGTGATGCTGTACGAGGGGCAATTCCTGTAAGGCTGGAGGATGTTCCATATCCGCGAGAGGATCAGCTTCGCGATCGTAAAATCAAGGTTACGAACGTACCTGCTGCAACACTGAACAGGGCGTTTTCACGGGTAGGTGGCGAGGTTGGCTGGTACTATGCAGACTGGTTGTGGGAGATACGAGGCGCGATAGACAGGTTGGTGGGCGGAGTGGGGGTGCGCAGGGGGCGTCGCCTGCCAGAACAGGTGGAAATTGGCGATGCGATTGACTTCTGGCGCGTAGAGGATTACAGTGAGCGCCGCATGCTGTTGCATGCCGAGATGAAGGTGCCGGGGCATGCGTGGTTGGAATTTCGAATTCTGGAAATTGGTCATGGCCAGCGCGCGCTAGTACAAACGGCCTACTACTTCCCTGGTTCGATATGGGGGTACCTGTACTGGTTCTCGCTTATGCCGGTTCATCTCTTTGTGTTCCGCGGTATGCTTCGTAAAATGCTTCAGTGGGCGGAGCAGCAACATCAACGCGACCTTGCACTGAACGATTGTCTGGCGGATCGCACAAATCAACCCTAGACCCGCAACATAGTAAAATTGTGTTTGTAGGTGCAGCAGTGTATAATCGTTATACGTAGGAAGCAGGACAGGTAACCATCTAATGCCCGCGAAAAAATTCGATGACAAGCGCATGGAGCTGACAGAACACCTTGCAGAGCTTCGCACACGCATCATGCGCTCTGTTGGTTTTCTTCTAGCAGCAGCGGTTATAGCCTACAATTTTTTTACTCCGATTTATGCACTCCTATATCGACCCTTGGTTGCACAGATGCGCACCATTAACCGTCATGTGCTGGAACAGCCTGGGGAGCCTACTACTGGTCTAGACCCGCGCCATCTGCCACCGCCTCACAATCCTCCCACAACGCAGGACATTGTTAATTTGCAGCGGGCAGTGATGTGGCTACAGATGCACCCAAGCCAGCCAAGTGTTATGGGGAATGTATTCCACGGCTTTTACGAGATGTTTACCGTTCGTATAAAGCTTAGTCTCATTTTTGGCCTCATCATTGCTACGCCCCTCATTTTGTGGGAAGCGGCCATGTTCGTCTTACCTGCGCTTACACCGGAGGAACGGGAACCTCTTCGTGTGATGCTTCCCACGTCCATTATGCTACTTCTACTGGGAGTAGTAATCGCCTACCTAACGATGTACTATGCAATGGGGTGGTTTTTATCATACCTTCCGGATTTCCCAAATGGCGCCACATTGATGCAGGATCCTAATGACTACATTATCTTCTTCGTCAAAATGATGGCCGCTTTTGGCATCGCCTTCCAGCTTCCCGTGGTACTCATGGGACTGGCACATCTTGGGTTGATAACATCCAAAGGAATGATCAAAAACTGGCGATGGGGTTTCGTCCTTGCTGTTCTAGGAGGTGTTTTTACTCCTTCGAACGACGTCATCTCAATGGCACTAATGGCATTTCCCTTACTGTTCCTCTATTTCTTCAGTATCCTTCTGGTGCGTATGGTGGAGCGCAGAAAGCTTCGCGTCTCGCCACTATAGTAGTCCCTGTATACATTAATATCCTGGTTGCGCTAAGGGAGTATCTAATGAAACTTGTTTGCACAGCAATTGTGGCAGCGCTGCTAGCTGCGCCTGCCGTGATATCACTGGCTCAAACACCCGCATCTCCACCCGTAAAGCTTGCTTATCAATACCAAAAAGGCGCAAGTTCACACTACCATGTCTCGCTTGACGTCAGTACAGGCCAGGGAGGTGCCACGGTTAGTCAGCACTACATCAGTACGATCAGTGCAGTGGATCCAACTGGAGGATACTCACAACTGTTGCACTGGACAAAGGTTGTTGCCATTTTAGGTGGGTCGCCAACGCCCCTACCCATTCCACCAGATGTACAACTCAAATTCGATAACCTTGGGAAATTGTTGACAGTAAAAACCTCACAACCAGACCCTACCATGAGCCCGGGTGTTGCTGAACTCCTCATCATGGCAGACCGCATTATACTTCCACCTAACCCCGTAGCAGTGAATGGAACCTGGACTACGCAGGTTGAAGACCCGCAGGTAAAAGGCGCCAAGGTTACCTTCACGGGTACGTACCTGGGATTGCAAACTCGCGATGGTAAAAGCTACTGGAAAGTGAAGCAGCTGATGAAGGCACCTGTGGCGGCCGACGGCACCTCCATGACGGCGACCGGTACCGCTTTGTTGGATCCTGCAACCGGGGCGCTTGTTCATGAAACAGGCACTGTCGAAAACCTTCCTACAGATGCCTACGGGGTACTTACTGCACAGGTAACCGTTAACCTGGTTCAACCCAAGACCCAACCACCCACTTCGCCGGGTGGGCCGGCTGTTGCACCTGTATCCGGTAGCACAGGGAAGTAGTTTAGCAAGCTTGGATCCAGATGCATTCATAAGCTCGTTGCGACGGTCGCCATGGGTTTCCACGCAGATTGAGCATATTGAGCAGATTAGCGCGCGCGAGCCACTATACGGCTCATTAAATCAGCCGCTGCACCCAGCCCTGGAGTTGGCACTGCAGCGGCTTGAGAATCGTAGGTTGTATTCGCATCAGGCGGAAGCTATAAATGCCGCACGGTAAGCTAGGGACGTGGTTACCGTAACCTCCACTGCCAGTGGTAAGACTCTTTGCTATAACTTGCCGGTACTCGACACTAT
>JAJYCW010000193.1 GCA_021777995.1 bacterium | reverse complement strand
TCATGCATATTTCGCGAACTGCGCCGTAGCCACCAGATGCTTGGGTAACTATATCAACAAGACCAAGCACCTCCGGCACTGCATTCTTGGGTGCAGCCGACAGTCCTGCCTGTTGAAAAGCTGGGATATCATTCCAATCATCCCCAATGTGGAGAACCTCATGCCTGCTTAAATTCATCGCGCGACAGAGTTGGACAATCGCCGCGCCCTTATCTCTCGCGCCCTGAACGCAGTAATCTATTCCCAGTTCCTTTGATCTTCTTTCGGTACCGACATAACTCCGGCCAGTAATGACTGCGGTGCTAATGCTGCTGGCGGCAAGAAGGCCTATACCTAATCCGTCGCCAGCAAAGAACCGCTTGTGTTCGGAACCGTCGCTCCCGTATATAATGCCACCGTCTGTAAGCACTCCGTCGACGTCCATTGTAAAAAGCCTAATCATTCTCAGCCGCTGGGATAACTCTTCCGTCATATTTGCCACTCCTCTGCCGCATAATATTACCGCACGAGCGTAAGTTGATATCGAGGTGATTAGAATTCCAATAGCAATTCGGCGCTACGAAGGAGGCTGTTTATCATGATTCTTCCCACTGCACTCAAAATTACTTACCTGGGCCATTCCACAATCCTAATCTCAACCCCCGGAGGAAAACGGCTGCTTGTGGATCCTTGGACGACCACCAATCCCGCCTGTCCTAGCGAATTCCGTGAGGTGTCGGCACTGGGAAAACTGGATGCAATACTCGTTACGCACATGCACAGTGACCACGCCGGTGATATTGCTTCAGTCGTCTCAGCTAATCCGGATGCACAGGTCTTCGCTATTTTTGAAGCTGCTATGCATATCGGTACGTTGGGTGCAACATCTATTCAACCTATGAACATCGGTGGAACAGTACATTCGCTTGGCTGTGAATTCACCATGACCCATGCACAACATTCAAGCAGCTACAGCTCAAGCGCCGAGGCCGAAACACCTATGCTCTATGGAGGCGACCCCGCGGGGTTTGTGCTCAGATTGGAGGACGGATTTACGCTCTACATATCCGGTGACACGGGACTGTTTGGAGATATGGCGCTGATTCGTGAGTTGTACCGTCCAGGCGTGGCAGTACTTCCCGTCGGCGACCGGTTCACCATGGGTCCGCTGCAGGCAGCCCATGCAGTTAGGCTTTTGGGGGTAAAGCATGTGATACCCGTCCATCACAGCACCTTCAACCTTCTGTCCGGCACACCAGCTAAATTGACTGAAGAGCTTGCAAACCTTGGCCTAAACGATGTCACAGTCCATGCGCTGGAGCCCGGCCAGACGCTAGGCTAACTGAAGGGTGTGCTATAATTTTGAGCAGTGATACGGGAAGAGCAGAGTTAAGAAAGTCCCCGCTTTTGGCAGTAGTAGGGCCTACAGGTTCGGGTAAAACTGCAACCGCCATACGTTTGGCGCAGGCCCTAGGAGGAGAAATAGTCAACGCGGACGCATTCCAGGTCTATCGAGGAATGGATGTCGGTACCGCCAAACCAACTCTCGCAGAACAGGCATCATGCAAGTTTCACCTAATCGATCTCATCGATCCATGCCAGTCTTTTTCCGTTGCAGAGTGGCGCCGGCGAGCTGAGGATTCGATACGGGATATCCAAAGCCGTAACTTGGTGCCAATTATATGCGGCGGTGCCGGTATGTACATAAAAGCTCTAGCCAGCGGATGGTCATTGGCAGAATCGCCCCCAAACGAGGCGCTGAGAACCGAACTTCGCACTATCGCATCCACTAGAGGAGTGGCAGTAGTTCATGCAATGCTTGCCGAATTAGACCCGTCTTCGGCTGTGAGACTGCATCCAAACGATCTGGTGCGTGTAATTCGTGCAATTGAGGTCTGCAAGTTGACCGGGACACCTATGTCGCAACTGCACCAGACGGATACTACCGGGGCAGGAAAATATTCGATACTTCAGTTGGGGCTGTTATGGCCACGAAGCGAGCTTTACTCGCGTATTGATAACCGTGTGATCGAGATGATGGAAAGTGGCTTTCCAGCGGAGGTGCAGCATCTGCTCGAGATCGGCGTGACGCGGCAATGCCCCGGAATGCGAAGTCTAGGTTATGGGGAGGTCGCTGATATGCTGCAGGGCTCTCTATCGAAGCAGGAAGCTATTAACGCCATCAGTATGAGAACCAGGCAGTACGCTAAGCGTCAGATAACCTGGTTTAAGCAGGATAGATCAATCCGGTGGGTTGAACCAACGGATTCAAATTGGTTGAAGGATATGCTCACCGAATGGGACAATGTGCGAGCTAACTAACCAGGGGATTATTTGCCCTACCATGGGCACTTGTTTGCTGCTTTCGGGCAGCTTGACCCTGATCATTTTGTACAGGGGGTTCTGATACCGTGACTAAACCACAGCTGAATCTGCAGGATATTTTTCTGAATCAGGTGAGAAAAGAGAATATCGGAGTCACCATTTACCTCATTGGAGGTGTGCAACTTCGTGGCATGGTTCGTGGCTTTGATGCGTTTACAATTCTGCTCGATTCTGTAGGCAAGCCTACACAACTTGTATACAAACATGCTGTCTCGTCAATTGTTCCTGTACGGCCAGTATCCACATTTTATCAGGAGCCAGGGCGTGAACACGGCTCAGAACGCGCGGAGCGGGAGCCGCGGGAACCGCGGGACATACGCCCGGGAATTGCTTCGGATCAGGTTTAAATCGCAGGAGTATGGTTTTGAAATTCACCAAAATGCATGGCATCGGCAATGACTTCGTTGTGGTTAATTCATTGACCGACGGACCTTCGGAAGATGCTCTACCGGAATTGGCTCGCAGCCTCAATAACCGCAAATTCGGTGTGGGCGGAGATGGACTCATCCTGGTGCTACCATCAAAAGTTGCGGACTTCAAAATGCGAATGTTCAATCCTGATGGTACCGAGGCCGAGATGTGTGGGAATGGAATTAGGTGCTTTGCCAAGTTCGTATACGACCATCAACTTCTGCCCGAGTCTCAAGTGAAGGTTGAAACACTCGCGGGCGTCAAAGTTCTAAAGCTCGCTCTTAAAAGCGGCAAGGTAGACACAGTTCGGGTAGACATGGGCATTCCAAAGCTGCTTCGTTCCGAAATACCAATGAAGGGTGACGATAACGAAAAGGTCATTAATGAGGCTCTGAAAGTTGAGGGACGCAAATTCGACATTACGGCAGTCTCTATGGGAAACCCTCACGTAATTATTTTTGAAGATAATCTCGATAACTTTCCAGTAGCAAAATATGGCCCGCTTATTGAAAACCACCGATCATTTCCACAAAGAACGAACGTTCATTTTGTGCGGGTGTGCAATGCCGGGGAGATTGTCGTACGCACTTGGGAACGAGGAGCTGGCGAGACGCTGGCTTGCGGTACAGGAGCCTGTGCATGTGTGGTCGCATCGGTATTAAATAGTAAAACGAACCGTACGGTGCTGGTTCATCTGCCAGGTGGGGATCTTAAGATCGAATGGCTTGGTGACTCTCGAGTGCTGATGACCGGACCAGCGGAAGAGGTGTTTAACGGCGTCTATCAGGAGTAACATGGGTATTCCTAAAGTTATCGCAACCTGGCCATTTGGTGTTTCGGCGTCCGCTGGCGGCCTCAGACGAATGCAGGAGGGTGGAACTGCGCTTGATGCGGTGGAGTGCGCAGGGAACATCGTCGAGATTGATCCTGACGTGACCTCTGTAGGATTTGGAGGAATGCCTAACGCTCAAGGCGTGGTAGAACTTGACGCCGCGATCATGGACGGCCCCTCGCACTCAGTCGGTGCTGTGTGTGCTATGGTAGATATTGGTCGGCCAATATCGGTTGCACGCGCTGTAATGGAACG
>JAJYCW010000082.1:4766-18633 GCA_021777995.1 bacterium | reverse complement strand
TTCCGATCTGTAGTTAGGGGCACCCTGCAGGCACTGAAAAATTGCTGAATGTTCGCTGTCGATTGGCAGTATCTTACACCCGTTGGCTCGAGCGAGTGCCATTGTGGCTTCACCAGCCGCAACAAGAACCTCTTTACTGGCCAATGCAATGTCTTTCCCGGCACTGAGTGCAGCGTGTGTAGGCGCTATACCAATCGCGCCAGCCACCGCTACAATCACCAGATCAGCCTGGCTGAGCTGCGCAACGGTACACAATCCATCAATGCCTGTAACCAGCTGCGTCTGGACGCCAGCTTGCGACAGCTCTGCGCGCATCTCGGCTTCGCGAGAGGAGTTCGCGATGCAAACGTAATCCGCGTGATACCGTTTAGCTTGAGTTGCGAGCAGTTCTGTATTGCTGTTAGCGGCAAGTGCAATGACATTAAACCTGTCATGCAGCCGATCTACTATGTCTAGCACCTGGGTGCCAATAGAACCGGTACTGCCAAGAATAACCAGATTTTTCAGGATAGCGCCTCCTCAACGACGGTACCGAATTTGCGTGTTCGCCGCTGAAAATCGGAGATTGCAAGAACCAGAGTATCGGGGTCAAAATCTGGCCAGCACACTGGTGTCACATAGATTTCACTGTAAGCGGTTTCCCACAGAAGAAAGTTACTTAGGCGCAGTTCACCAGCAGTGCGTATGAGCAGATCAGGATCTGGTAGATCGGGAGAGTAGAGATGAGCGTGTATAAGGTCTTCGTTTACATCATTCTCGGTAAGTTTGCCCTCTGCAACCTTCCTGCAGATTGCTGTAACCGCGTCGACTACTTCTGCCCTCCCGCCATAGTTAATAGCGAGGTTAAAGATCAGCCCTGGAAGATGCTGCGTTCGATGGTGGGCGGCCTGCAGCTCTTCACGCAAGTCTTGCGGTAGTTCGGCCAGCCGACCGGAAACTCTTACACGAATACCAGTCTGTATCAACTCTTCAATCTCGGCTCTCATCGCTTCCAGCATGAGCGTCATTAAGCCGCCCACCTCATCTCCAGATCTACGCCAGTTTTCTGTGGAGAAAGCGTAGACAGTGAGGCAGCTAAGACCAAGCCGATTGCTCTCGTAAACTATCTGCTTAAGAGTGTGATACCCCTGAGTGTGTCCCAGCAGGCGGTTTTTGCCTCTTGAGGTTGCCCAGCGGCCGTTACCATCCATGATGATCGCTACGTGCGCGGGCATTTTTGCCGGGTCAAGCCCCCTGCTGGTGATGTAGGCGGTGACATCGCCCGCAGCACATTCCAAATTCAAACCTCCATCAGCTCCGCGTCCTTGGCCCGCGTTGCCTCATCCACAAGCGCAATGTACTTATCTACCAGTTTCTGTATCTGGTCCATGCCGCGGCGCTCATCATCTTCAGAGATTTCGCCTGCCTTTCGGCTTGCCTGAAGTTTCTTGTGCGCCTCTTGACGAACCGTTCTAAGCGATACTCTGCCATGTTCGGCCTTTTGACTAACCTGCTTGATGAGCTCTTTGCGCCGCTGTTCATTGAGCGGTGGTATGTTGAGCCGGATGGCAACGCCGTCATTATTCGGGTTGATACCGATATCCGATTTCAGAATCGCCTTTTCTAGCACGTTTAGCAGAGAGCGATCGAAGGGCGCGATATGCAGTTGCCGTGGTTCCGGCACTGTAACCGTAGCCACCTGATTCAGCGGCAGTGAGGAGCCGTAGGCGTCAACTTTGATATGCTCTACCAGGCCTGGGTGCGCGCGACCGGTGCGAATCTGGGCAAACTCCTGCTTGGTGGCTTCTAACGCTTTGCGCAGTTTCTCTTCTGTGTCTTTTAATAGTTCGGGGATCATCGTAAAAACTCCTGAGGCTGCCTTAAGCGGCCCTATCAATCACCTATCGCGCTTGTTACCAGGGTCCCAATACGCTCACCAGCAACGACTCTTCTGATGTTTCCTGGCTGAGCGATATCAAACACTACAATAGGAATATCGTACTCACGGCAGAACGTAAATGCAGTTTGGTCCATAACTCGCAAATTCTGCGATATGCACGTGTCAAACGAAATCTGAGTATACCGCGTGGCATCGCTGTGTTTGCGGGGATCCCGGTCATAGACTCCATCTACGTTTGTTGCTTTAAGAACGGCTCCCGCCAAAAGTTCGTTGGCACGAAGAGCCGCCGCGCTGTCGGTTGTAAAAAAGGGATTACCAGTTCCACCAGCCAACACTACAATCCTGCCCTTTTCCAGGTGGCGAATTGCGCGCCGTCTGATAAAGGGCTCTGCAACTTCGCTCATGTTAAGCGCACTCATTACTCGCGTTGGCACACCTTGCTTTTCAAGTGCGTCTTGTAACGCCATACTATTGATGACGGTCCCTAACATTCCCATATAGTCCGCGGCAGCCCTCTCCATTCCGGCCTCTGCTGCTCGTTCTCCGCGCACTATATTACCGGCACCTATAACGACAGCGATTTCCACACCGGTAGCATGAGCTGCAACAATTTCCGTGGCGATAGAGCGAATGGTAGCGTAATTAAGACCAGCGCGTGGGGTATCTGCTGCGGAAGAGGAGTGGTCAACGGCGAAGGCTTCACCCGAGAGCTTGAGCAATACTCGATTCCAGCGGACACCTGGAGCTGCTACCTCAACACGGCTGGCGGCCGGAGCCGCCGCCGTGTCAATAGAAGAGCTCGCGACCGCCTTATGGTCGGAGCTGTCACTCATTCTGTGGCTGCCTCGGCCGCGGCTCCGGCATCGGTAACTTCCCCTACCTCGTACCGCACAAACTGTCGAAGCTTGAAGCCTGCATCCTTTAGGTACTGCTCTACCGTTTTCTTGGGATCGCGAAGGTAACCTTGATCAAGAAGTACAACCTCCTCATAGAAGGCTTTCAAACGACCCTGAGCAATCTTTTCAATGGCAGCCTCTGGTTTACCCTCGTTGCGGGCGGTATCGCGAGCAATCGAAAGCTCCTGCTCCACCTTAGCGGCCGGCACATCCTCCCTGGTTGCATAGTGAGGCTTCCCTGCGGCCACCTGCATAGCAATCTCTTTACCTGCGGTGCGAGCCTCTGGAGTCGACGCAGTAGATGCATCTGGGGCTTCTAGCTCGACCAGAACGCCAATACGATCGTTTGCAGGAACGTGCACATAGGTGGCCAACACACCGCGCTCATCCGTAGAGATGAGTTCAAAGCGTCGGAAAACTATTCTTTCGCGAAGCTTCGTAAACACATCGTGCAGCTTCTCCTGCATAGTCTGCGACTCATCCCCGTGGTATGGCTGCTCGAGGATAACATCTACCGTACCGCCTTTTTTGTGAGCAACCTGATGTGCCAGTTGACTTGCAAGAAGCTTGAAGTCCTCATTACGCGCAACGAAATCTGTTTCGGAATTCAACTCTATGATTGCCGCATCCCGTGAGTCGACAACGGCCACTGCAATCACACCTTCGGCAGCGACCCTGTCACCTCGGTCGCTCAGCTTTGCGCCAAGTTTTTTGCGAATATAGACAATAGCCTCGTCGACATCACCATTATTCTCGACAAGGGCCTCCTTACAAAGCATCATCGCCGCTCCGGTGCGCTCGCGAAGCGACTTCACCATTGCGGCCGTAATCTCGGCCATTTGTGGGTTCCTTCCAGCATATAGGGCTTCACCACCCAGGTCTCCCGAGTGAAACGAAGCCCCATGTACATCAATTACATAATCGCGAGGAATCTACTCCTCAGCAGCTACCGACTGAGCCATGGCAGCGTACTCATCTTCTACGCCCGGGCTTACCACACTATCTGCCGCCTCAAACTCTACCACTATCGGAGCATCTTCTGCATCCACATCCGGTTTTTCGGGAGCTTCTTCTTCAGTGGTGCCCAGCGCTTCTTCAGCGGCATCCCATTCAGCCTGCTTAATCTCGGCAATTGCGTCGGCCAGCTTGCCCGTAATCAACTTGATGGCACGAATAGCATCGTCATTTCCCGGAATGACGTAATCGGCTTTGTCGGGATCACAATTGGTATCAACCAGTGCCACGACAGGTATTTGAAGCCGATGAGCTTCCGCAAGGCCGATGTGTTCACGCTTACAGTCGACAACTATAAGACAATCTGGCAGCTTCTCCATGGTCTTAATGCCACCCAGATAGCGCTCAAGCTTGTCGCGCTCTTCTAGCAGCAACATAGCCTCTTTCTTGGTGAGCCTGTCGAGTGTGCCGTTCGTCTGCATGTCATTGATGTCCTGCAGGCGCTTAACACGGTCACGAATAGTGCGGAAGTTGGTAAGCATACCACCAAGCCATCGTTGATTGATGTAGTACTGGCGGCACCGAGTTGCAGACTCCGCAATGGCATCCTGGGCCTGCTTTTTGGTTCCAACGAACAATACGGAGCCACCGTCAGCGACGATCTCCTGTACAAATCTCTGCGCATCGTCGAAAAGCTTAAGAGTCTGATGCAGGTCGACGATGTAGATGCCGTTACGAGCGCCATAGATGTAGCGCTTCATTTTGGGATTCCAGAGACGGGTGGGATGGCCAAAATGGACACCTGCCTCTAGCAGTTCCTTCATAGATAGTGAAGCCAAGTATTTACTCCAGGGTTATTCTAGCTGGCGGCGTTGTTCCGCAGCCAATCCTCCCGGCGTTTCCACTTCGCGCATTGTTAAGGCAGAGCCTAACACCCTAAGCGCGAATCCACACCGGTGCGTATTCCGCAGGCACATTTTCACCTGCATACAACATTCCTATTATACCAGCCCGTAAGGCATTGTGGCAAATGCTGCATGGGCCTGCAGCTCTCCCTTAGATTAGCCTTAGCTCATGCAGAACTCAGCCTGCTCAAACAATGACAACCGCCGGCCACACCTCGTAGTTACCTCTGTACGTGGCACCGTCAACTACCTGGATGTCCTCTATTCCATCCTGGACATAATGTACACCACCCAAGGTGTTCGTATTAAACCGAAGAATCTCGGGTGAAACCGAGCTTAACCTGCATTGAGCACATCGGGTTCGTGCGGTAATCGCAAACGGAAAGCGCCTGAATTGCACTTTCCGGACAAATAGGGTCACGCTTCGTACTTTATCGTGCGCACGGGTTATTAGCGGCTGCTTTTCTGCTTTTGAATTACCCCAAACCTACCCGGTAAATGAAAATCGCAATCGTCTCCAGGTTGCCAAGTTTATCTATCCGCAGTCCGCTAGATAATAAACTGTGCTGGGTCAAACTTTTTTAGACCGCCGAGCGACTTATTGATCAGCACTGATTTGTTTGGTGCCTTGGTTCCACGCAATCCCTTGATATATCGAGGGGGTGGCGTGTACGCACAGAGTACTATAAACAATTAAGGAAGTATTGCTATGATTGCTATATCTAGAATCTCAATCCGGCAACTCGCCGTCGTAACTGCATGTTCCGCGCTTGTGGTTGCTGCCGGCTGCGGAGGTGGATCATCGCGGCTCTCGTCCAGTCCCCAAACAATTGGAGGCCTCAACACGATCTCCACGCTATCTAGCACTGTCGATACTGCAAACGGCGACAACAATCCCTATGCCATAGCGATAGCGCCGCCAAAGTCCTCAACATTTCCCGGTGACGGAGTATCGGGCCACATTCAGCCAGGCGACATTGTGGTAGGCAACTTTAGTAACAGTGCCGGCACACAGGGAGCCGGAACAACCTACGAAGACGTAACATCGGGCAAGCCGGTGAACGTTTTCACTGAGCCAGCAGGCACCGCAGGTGGACCGGTTGCTTTCGCGTTTAATACGGCTGCGGGATTTCTATGGACGGCGAATGCAGGGCTTCTCAATGGGGCATCACCGGGCAGTGTACAGATCGTTTCACCTACAGGATCGCTAATCAAGACGCTTAGCGATCCCGCAATACAATATGGATGGGGACAAGCATACAACAATGACTTTGGCGGCAAAGGGGCTTTCTTTAGTGTGAACCTGTCAACGGGATCCATCGTTCGTATAAACGTTGTTTCTGGAACCGGCGGCGTTTCTTTTACCTACGACACGTTGGCATCGGGTCTACCGGCAACATTATCGGGGTTTGGAGGTACCGGTGTGGGGCCGGCCGGTATGGTAGATACATCTTCCGACACACTTTATGTCGTAGACTCGGTCAATAACACGATCTATTCTATTGCTAATGCTACCACTATTGCCGCAGCATCAGGGCTGACCAATGCGAAGGTTGTATACTCAGATCCTGCTGGTACATACCTGTCGCAACCGGTTGGTCTCGCGCTGAATCCGATTAATGGTGATCTCATTACCTGTAATCAGAAGAACAACAACCTGGTAGAAATCAACCCTGTAACCGGCAAAGTGGTCGCGGTAAAAACCGTGGATCCCACGGTGGTGCAATCTAACGGTACCGGTTCTGCCCTGTTTGGATTGGCTGCAGGCACAGATTCTGCGGGTAATCTGAAGGTCTACTTCACCAACGACAATACGAATACCGTTAATACCCTTACGAAGTAGAAGAGGCTGCTAAGTCTCAGGCTGGGCCCCTCGCAGTTTGATTCTTATATCTCTTTTGCCCGTATACAAGCGGCATAGTGCCCGGGCTGCATCTCAAGCAGTTCGGGCACCTTTTCTTCACACACAGGAGCGGCAAATGGGCACCGTGGTGCGTACGGACAACCGGTGACTACCTTCTGCTCGGGCTCAATGGAACGCGGTACATGGGGTTGCCTACGAGGATCTGGAACGGGGATTGCCTCTAGCAGCGTCCGCGTATAAGGATGAATTGGGGACGTATAGATAGCGTTGCTGTCTGCCAGTTCCACGATGCGGCCTAAATACATTACTGCGACTCGATCGGATATATGCCTGACTACAGCGAGGTCGTGGGCAACGAACAACATGGTGAGACCTAACGAAGTTTGCAGTTGCAGCAACAGATTAAGGACCTGCGCCTGCACTGAAACGTCGAGGGCAGAAACGGGTTCATCGGCAGCAATAAAAGCTGGGCCCGCGGCCAGCGCACGTGCGATCCCGATCCTCTGGCGCTGGCCTCCTGAAAACTCGTGGGGATAACGGTTGGCGATCCCTGGAGTAAGCCCCACCAGCTCCAACAGCCGCGCGGTCTCGGTCGTGCGGTCGACAGCAGACCTAAGGCCCGCGAGATCTAATCCCTCACCAATAAGCCGCGATACAGTAAGGCGCGGGTTGAGTGAACTGTACGGATCCTGGAAGACCATTTGGGCTTTGCGGCGAAAGTCCAACAGTTCGTCTCGGTTCATGGCGGCCAGCGATTTGCCTTCAAAAAGCACTACTCCACTGGTGGGTTCAATGAGGCGCAGACACATCCGTGCAAAGGTGGATTTCCCTGAACCGCTCTCACCAACCAGGCCCAGTGTCTCACCCTGAATAATGCTAAGCGAGACATCATTTACCGCGTAAACCGATGAGCTGTGCCGCCCAAACAGTCCCGCACGCCGCGAGAACGTGCGAGAAAGATGTTGCATAGTAAAGAGCGGGTTGTTGGTTACAGACAATGTTGATCCCCAGGGCTCAGCTAAGGTCAAGATGAGAGGCCCAGCCGCCAAGCTAAACGCGACCGCAAAAATAGCCTATGCAGCGCGATGGGACCTGGCGGCAGTAGCAATCCGAGAACACCATCGCACGGGCATTACCAGATTTGCGGAATACTGCCTTGATGTGCCCACCTCAAAATATCGGGTTCAGCAAGTTGTTGGGCGCGCGTCTTGTACCTATCAAGTGCCTCAGGCGTGAAGAATTCCTTCCAATATCCGCTTGAACCGCTGTGGAAGAAAGCATTTGCATCCTTCCAGACACCTTTCACTGCGTCAGGTGCAAGTCGCGAAGCGTTGTCGCGCATGCTCTCAAACCTCGCGGCTTCTAGCAGCTCCGGCCATAGGCCAGCAGGCACTTCAATCTGCAGGGCCGTGGCAAGTCTCCGCATTTCACCCTCTAAGTCTGTTTTCATCGCCGAATAGTGCATGATGAATACATTCTCCAGTCCCGCCTTCAGAAACGTTTGCTGGTAGTGATGAATGGTACCCCGTAGCGTTGAGAGTCGTTCAGTAACCGGTTGATCATCATCCACCCACTTCCAGAACTTCTCCTCCATTGTCTCCGGCATTGAGGCTGCTTCTTCAGGATCAACCTTGTCTGGGTGCCCTTGCGGCCATAACGCATTACCGATGACCCGTTCTACCGCACTATTAAATGCTTCATGGTTCATATTGTCCACGTGGTGCATAAGCGAGATTATCGCATCACGGGGGTCTCGTCCCACACATATAAACGTTGCTTTGTCATTCATGGGCAGGCCATCCATGGGCGTGTGTGTTTTTATAAATCTTCGGTGGTTCTGTGCGCCAAGCAGGTCATAGACCTCTTGTTCGGTACGCAAATGCATATCTAGCCATGGTGAATATTCGGATAGCGGCTTTTCCAGCTTTGGTGTCTGAAAAATCAATAACGCACATATCATCTGCGTCCAGGTTGTGCCACATTTGGCTGGGGTGCAAATAACGATATCGCCATGCCGAAAATCGAATCGATCCCATCGTGAACTATCGAATAGCGGGGAAAAGTACCTCGGACGAATCTCGCTCATTTCTTGTCTCCTATAAACGACGTAGAGCACGATTGGCCGGAAAGGCGGTTGTCGAGGACATCCGGCAGATTCGAACAAACGAGCAAATTGGAATGCTAACCAGTTGGATGGCAACAACGCCGAATCCTTCTTAGGTAGGACTCTCTGCGGAAACAATGTGCCTTATAGCGTGTCGCGAAACCTGCGGGGCTATAACGAGGCTTATTTACGCCGAGCGCGCCGCGGCCGGTATGGCGTACGTTGAAAGACACGTAGTTTAATGAGTATATCTGCAAAGTTCCCCACTTGTCGAATGTGCCACAATAGTATCACGCCACCATTACTTATAGGATTAACGGATATATGACTACCCCTTCGGAAGAGACGAATCACGACTACCGTTCAACACTAAATTTGCCGTTAAGCGACAAAGACGCGAATGCGTTTCCGCAACGTGGCAGCCTGCCTGCCCGGGAGCCAGTTTGGCAGCAGCGATGGGCAGAAATGGACCTCTATCGCCGCTCCCTTGGCCGTGAGTCATCCATTGGAACCTGGATTCTACACGATGGCCCACCTTATTCCAACGGTAACATCCACCTTGGCCACGCGTTAAACAAGACGGCGAAGGATATTGCTATTCGGTATCACTCCATGCTAGGTTACGACTCACCTTATGTTCCGGGCTTCGATAACCATGGCATGCCAATAGAGAACGCAGTAGCTCGTGAGTTTCGTGAAGCGAAACGATCGCCCGAGAGAGTGGACCTCCGAAAGGCCTGCAGGGAATACGCGGCCAAGTGGGTAGCCGTGCAATCCGAACAGTTCAAGCGTCTTGGCATTCGCGGCGATTGGGATCATCCGTATCTCACGATGAGCAGTCTGCTGGAGGCACGTATTGTCGAGGTTTTTGGGGAACTCGCGAGCAGAGGCTTTATTTACCGTGGGCTTAAACCAGTTCTGTGGTGCGGAGTTTGTGAAACAGCGCTAGCCGATGCAGAGGTTGAGTACGAACAACATACCTCTAACTCTATATACGTACGGTTTCCCCTGCATCTAGATGAGAAGGGAATCTTTACAGGCGCGGTTCCAGCCTATGCTGTCATATGGACCACGACGCCCTGGACGATCCCCGCTAACTTGGCACTCGCTGTACATCCAGATGCCGACTATCAGGTTGTTCGCTGCCTTCATAATGGGGAGGAAGCGGACTATCTACTTGCCGCTCCCTTACGCGAGTCTGTGATGGCGGCGGCTCAACTCACAGAAATACAGGTGATGAGTACCGTTCGCGGCGCAGACCTGCAGGGCACGGTATTCGGCCACCCATTATTTCACCGAACGTCGCCCGTGCTGCCTGCAGCTTATGTAACGATGGACGCTGGTACCGGTATTGTCCACACGGCACCTGGGCACGGCAAGGAAGATTTCGACACGGGTATACGATTTGGCCTTGAAGTCCTTAACCCTGTCGCCCCAGACGGCAGATACACGGCGCAGGCAGGCTCGTATGAAGGGACACAATTCGAAGGGCTGCGGGTCATTCCCGATCCCGAGAAGCCCAACCGCGACTCAGCTGCCAACAGCGTCATGTTGAAAGCCCTTCGCGCAAGCGGTCATCTCCTGGCTGCAGAAAAGTTTGAGCACTCTTATCCGCATTGTTGGCGATGTCACAGCCCACTTATTTTCCGCGCAACCATACAGTGGTTCATGAACATTGATCACGATGGGTTTCGTGAAAAAGCGCTCTCGGCAATTCAATCGGTTACCTGGCATCCTAAGGAGGCAATTAACCGCATCTGCAGTATGGTAAGCAGCCGACCAGACTGGTGTATCAGCCGCCAAAGAAGCTGGGGTGTTGGGATTCCTGCATTCTACTGTCAGGCATGCGGTGAAGCGGTCGTAACTCCTGAGTCGGTGGCGGCCGTAGCCGCGCTTACCCGGCGTGAAACTGGTGACGCCTGGTACGTTAAGACGCCCTCGGAGATCCTTCCACAGGGTTTTTGCTGCCCTCACTGCTCTGCTAGTGTCGATCAGCTTCGTAAAGAGACAGACGTTCTTGATGTCTGGTTCGACTCCGGATCGACCAACAGAGCAGTTCTGGAAGGCGAGGAATGGCCCGAATTACACTGGCCAGCAGATGTATATCTGGAAGGCGGTGATCAGCATCGCGGCTGGTTCAATTCGTCGCTCATGATTGCCGTTGCCACCCGCGGCGCAGCTCCCTATAAAAATGTCGTTACCAATGGCTGGACACTCGATGAGAACGGTGAAGCCATGCATAAAAGCAAGGGTAACACCGTAGATCCTCTGGCAGTAATCAACCAGTACGGTGCCGACGTGGTACGGTGGTGGGTAGCTTCGCAGGATTTCATGGCAGAAACGAAGTGCGGTAATAACCTGCTAAAACAGGTTGGTGATATGTACCGCCGGGTGCGAAACACCTTCCGGTTCATGGTAAACAATCTTGCCGATTTCAATGTTCAAACCGATTCAGTCCCGGGTGACAGCCTTCTGGAAATGGATGTCTGGGCACTGCAAAGGCTTAATCAGCTGGTGGCGGATTGTAGAACAGCCTACGACAACTACCACTTTCATCACGTCTATCAGGCAGTGCTTAACTTTTGCTCTGTAGACCTATCTTCGTTTTACCTCGATGTGCTTAAAGACAGGCTCTACGCGTCTGCCCGCACCTCGCAAGAAAGACGAAGCGCTCAAACAGCCCTCTGGCACGTTTGCAACGGAATGGCAAGACTGCTCGCTCCCATTCTTGTTCATACCGCAGAGGAGGTGTGGGACCATCTTAATGTGCCAGACTCGCCTGGCTCAGTACATCTTACCCTTATGCCCGTGGTGACACCGCCGGACGAGCCGCTGCTTGAGCGGTGGCAGAAGCTGCGAGAACTGCGCGATTGCTGCAACCGGGCGCTGGAAGAAGCCCGCAAGGCAGGGGAAGCTGGTAATCCACTTGAAAGCTGTCTCGTGATACGGCCGGATGAAGCGATGCTCCCCATTGTAGACCAGTATGCGGCAGCGCTGGACTCCATACTGCTCGTATCACAGGTTATCCTGCAACCAGCAGGCAGCCAACTGGAAGTCACGGTAAAGCCGGCAGAAGGCAGACGGTGTGAGCGTTGTTGGCTCGTACGCCGTGACGTTGGAAGCCGTAATTCTCACCCATCGCTTTGCGGCCGCTGTGCCGACGCACTGGAGTAGTGTATGGAAATATTTACATTTCCACTTGGTCCCATGGACAACAATACGTACCTTGTGATTGATGAGGAGACGCGGCAGGCGGCGCTTGTAGATCCTTCTTTCGATAGCGAGACACTCATAGACGAGGTGAGAAAACGGCACTGCTCTGTCGCGTACATTCTTAACACACATGCCCATTTTGATCATGTGGTAGGAAATGCGTTCTGGGCGAGGCAGACGGGCGCTCCCATTGCACTCCACCCGCTGGATATTCCATTGCTAGAGACATTGCCCTTTCAGGCGGAAAGGTTTGGTTTCGCCGCCGAGGCTTCGCCCACACCTACTATCCTGCTTCAACACAACACTACTTTTCACCTGGGCAAAACAGCGCTTCAGGTAAAGCACACCCCAGGTCACGCGCCGGGCCATGTGGTATTTGTTGCCCGTGAAGCGGTTATTTGTGGCGACTGCCTTTTTAAGGGTTCTATTGGTAGAACAGACTTGCCCGGTGGCGACCTTCCACAGCTGCTGAAAAGCATTGGCGAGCATCTATTGGTGCTGCCGGACAATATGCGCGCACTTCCTGGTCATGGTCCGGCCACTACAATTGGTGCTGAACGGAGGAACAATCCTTACCTTCGGTCTATAGTGGAGGCGGCGCAATGAGAGTACACGCCAACACAGCACTCAAAGAATGGGCTGCAATCTGCACGGCACTTACTAGCGGGTGCCAGCTTCTCCTTATACGCAAAGGAGGGCTGCGCGAGGAGGGCGGTGTTTTTCGCGTTGAAGCAGAGCGATTCTTTCTGCTGCCAACCTTTGAACACCAGCGCCCTGACCTCGTTCTACCAGAGCATCTTCCGCTTCTTAACAGCCTTACGCCACCCGAACATGACACCGTGAAGCTTACGGGGTATGGAGTAACTCATGCGTTCTATCGTGCTGAAACCGAGGAGCAAGTTCGTGCTCTGTCCACCTTCCACATCGGTAACGAAAACTACGTGCGCCAGCGGTTTGACTACAACCCATATGACCCCCTTACTCTCCTTGTGGTGAGGGCATACTGCCTCCCCAAGCCAGTGGAACTTCCCTATACAAAAGCTTTTGGCGGCTGCAAGAGCTGGATCGAGCTAGGAGACACGATTACCGTTGACGGAGCCGAACCAGCGCTGTCGGACGAGGCTTTTGGTGTGCGTTGCCGTGAAATAGATGCCATTATGCGCCCATCATCTTAGCAGAAGGCTTTGGCGAATGAATGCTCCTGCTGTACGCATCTCAACCTGATTGCTGATAATAGAAGACGACGTTGATTCATGAGCGGCTCACAGACGGTAAATGCGAAACATAAAGCAGGTCACAGCAGGTGATTCGTCGTGTGCAAAGCTTACACACAATTTGTGGTTAAATAACAGCGCCAGCGTAGTAATCTGAACACATGGGGTATGTGCGTTCACTGCGCCTACATAGAAACGTTCTCCAGCGTACTTAACTCGTTACTTGATATCCGCATCTCATGTTCACATCGCAATCCCACTGAAAATCGAACTGTTACCAACACAATTGATACCAACTAGCCAGGGTACGAACGTGCCTCTGCTGAAACAGGAACCTGCGTACAGTTCAGCCAGCGCTTGGTTCTTCTGTACCGGTCGCACATTTTACAACCACGCTCTATCGCGCTTGCACCACTATCGGGGTCCTTCACCTGTCTCAACTTTGGCACTATAATGTTTGTAGCCCGATATCAACTTGCAAAACCTGGAAGCACATGGACAACGGTGGCAATACAACAAGCAGTGGTAACCTGTGGCACATACGACTGATGGGCGAATTTGCAGTCTCGCTGGGTGTTGAAACCATCAGGTCATTTCAGACGCAGAAGACTGCCTCGCTGCTGGCATACCTGGCGTGTCCGCCCGGCAGACCACGGCAGCGCGAGGAGCTGGCAGGCATCCTATGGCCGGATGCAGAATTTCATGCCGGCAGGAATCGTCTGTCTCAGGCTGTGGCATGGCTCCGTCGCACACTTGCCCCTGGTGCCCCGCGTACTACTCCGATATTGGATTGTAACAGGCTGAGCGTAACGCTCAACGCTCATTGCGTGCGCGTTGA